>CAMCUQ010000042.1 GCA_945878775.1 Chthonomonas calidirosea | reverse complement strand
TGGAGGAGTGCCAACAGCAAGGGAAGATCATCCATGCGTTCGGTGAGAAAATCAGAGTTTGGTGTCTTCATGCGGGAGAGAGTACCCGCAGAAGGACGCTTTGTTCAAATCTTTGATTTCACTCCAAAAATGAGCGAACTGAGAGTATTTAAGTTTATCTCATAGAGAACAACAGGATCGCCTTGCAGACAAGTCCTTCTCCCGAAGCGGGAGAAGGGTGCCCGAGAAGGGCAGGGTGAGGGCTGAGTAGTTACTTTTTCTTTAGGGCAAAGAAGGGGAAGAGTAGATTTCAGAGGAGCCTCAGAGAAGGAGGATTAGGTGAGAGCCTCCCGACTCCAAAGAATCGAAGGTCGCCCCAGAGCCATCGGGTACGCCCGTTAACGCGTAATGAAGTGCCTGTGCTACAACGCATAGGAATGAAGGTGGTACCGCGTAGGAACTCAAAACACCTGCGTCCTTCTCTTTTTGAGAGGGGCGCAGGTGTTTTTTGGTTTAGAGAGAGGAGACGAGAACGAAGATGGATACAACGACTGAAAGCCAGAACGAACTGGCAAAAAACTACAACCCTGAAGCCATTGAGGCGAAATGGTACGCCTATTGGAACGCAACAGGGGTCTTTCATGAGGAACCGGACAAGACGCGCCCCTACTATAGCATCACCATTCCCCCACCCAATATCACAGGGAGCCTCCACATAGGACACGCTTTAAACTGTTCTATCCTGGATACCATGACCCGCTGGCATCGTATGCGAGGTTATGTGACGCTCTGCCTCCCCGGAACCGATCATGCTGGCATCGCCACGCAAGCGGTGGTGGAACGTGAACTGGCAAAAGAGGGTATTTCTCGGCATGACTTGGGACGTGACGGCTTCATCCAACGCTGTTGGCAGTGGCGCGAGCAGTACGGAAACCGAATCTATCACCAGCTTGAGCGGATGGGCTGTTCCTACGATTGGCAGCGAGTTCGCTTCACAATGGACGACTCTTATGTGGACGCCATTATGGAGTGTTTTGGGAAATGGTATGAGCGTGGGCTAATCTATCGGGGAACCCGTGTGGTGAACTGGGATGTAAAACTGCAATCGGCGGTCTCTGATATTGAGGTCTACACCGAGACGCGCAAAGGTAAACTCTATCACTTTCGCTACCCATTTGCCGATGGAACGGGCTTCATCACCATCGCTACCACACGCCCCGAGACTCTGCTCGGAGATACCGCTGTCGCCGCAAACCCTGCCGATGAACGGTATCAGCCCCACTTTGGCAAGTTGCTGAATCTACCGCTTACTCAAAGGCAGATTCCTCTCATTTCCGACGACTATGCCAAGCCCGAATTCGGCTCTGGAGCGGTGAAAGTGACTCCTGCACACGACTTCAACGACTTCGAGTGTGGGCGCAGAAATAACCTCCCTCAGATCATTGTGATTGGCAAAGACGGCAAAATGACAGAGGCATCAGGGGCAGATTTTGTGGGGCTAGATCGCTACGAGGCGCGCAAAAAAGTGGTCGTCGACATGGAAGCATTAGGACTCCTCGAAAAGATTGAAGACTACACTATCCAAACCCCAATCTCAGACCGTTCGAAAGAGGTGATTGAGCCTCTCCTCTCGGAGCAATGGTTTGTAGATATGAAACCCCTCGCAGTGCCTGCCATTGAAGTGGTGAAAGAGGGCAAAATCCGCTTCGTTCCCGAACGCTACAAAGCAATATATCTTCACTGGATGGAGAATATCCTCCCGTGGTGTGTCAGCCGTCAACTTTGGTGGGGACATCGTATTCCCGTCTGGTGGACAGAAGAGGGGGGACAGCGAAGAAACGCCTTTGCCCGTAACCAAGAGGAGGCAATAGCCAAACTAGGCACGGCAAACTGCTGGCAAGATGAGGATGTGCTAGACACATGGTTCTCCTCTGCCTTGTGGCCCCATGCCACCCTGGGTTGGCCCCAAGAGAGCGCGGATCTTGCCTACTTCTATCCCACCAATCTGCTGAGTACCGCACAAGAGATTCTCTATCTCTGGGTGGCACGTATGATCATGACGGGACTGGACTTTGTGCAACGTCCCGATGCCCCAGATGCGGATCGCCTGAACGACAGAGCCGAGAGCGGAATCATCCCCTTCCGAGATGTCTATGTCCATGCCACTGTGCTGGACGAGAAGGGCGAACGGATGAGCAAGAGCAAGGGTAACGGAGTTGACCCCATCGATCTCATTGAGAAGTATGGAGCCGACGCAACACGCTTTTCTCTGCTTCAACAGGCAGGCAAAAATCAGGATATTCGCTACGGCGAACAGCGCACCGAGCTAGCGCGAAGCTTCTGCACTAAACTCTGGAACGCCTCCCGATTCGTGCTTATGAATCTGGATGCAAACGTGACGGGAGAACTTCCCGCCGAGGAGAACTTGACTCCGCCAGACCGCTGGCTCCTCGCACGACTCAACACCACCATACGTGAGGTGAATCGCTACCTTGCAACCTACGATATGGACGATGCCACCCGCTCACTCTATCGATTCCTTTGGGATGACTACTGCGACTGGTTTCTCGAAATGGCGAAGTCGCGCCTCCGAAGTGAGGGGCAGGACAGAGAGACTGTGCAGAATATGCTGGTTTTTGTGCTAGAGACCGCCCTGCGCCTACTGCACCCAATGATCCCCTTCATCACGGAGGAGATATGGCAGTCTCTTCCCAAAACGGAAGGTACGCTTGCTCGTGCCCCCTATCCCGAACCGAAAGCGGAGTGGGATGACATACAGGCAACACAGGCGATGGAGACAACCATTGAGGCGACTCGTGCTCTTCGTAACCTCCGTGCCGAATTGGGCATTTCACCGGGAGTAAGGCTCACCGCAGTCGCAGTTCCCTCGCGCCCTGAAGTTCAAGCCTCTCTGCATGCAAATGCGACTCTTATCGCAGAGCTGGCACGTCTCAATGAGCCTTTAGCGATTCGAGACACTCCTCCCTCCACCGACACTGGCACATGGGTTGGCACACCTATCACAGGTGCAGAGGTTCTACTGGAGATCGGGGACGCCGTGGACTTGAACAAGGAGCTGGAACGTATCGATAAGGAAATAGCCTCTATTGCAAAAGAGATCGCACGCTGTGAATCTAAGCTAGACAACCCCAGTTTTGTCGCACGGGCAAACCCAGAAGTGGTCGCGCAAGAGCAAGCACGACTCACCGACTGGCAGGAGAAGCAAGTACAACTGGAGGTACGTCGTCAGCTCTTTGCGAAAGAGTAACGTAGAGAGTAGCTAGGAGGACTCCCTTCCTAGCTACTCTCTGTTGCCAGAACGGGTTTGGTGTTTTCCAGTGCTTCATGCAGGAGATGCGAAACAAGTACTGCTATCGCTTCTTCAGGGGGACTGAATGGGCTCTCTTTCTTCATAGAAAGAGAGGAAGGATGAACCAATGTCGTTGCGAATTCGTAATCTGTATAGGGAAGATATACCGACTATTGCCGCAGCGTTTCATGCGCTGGGCTGGGATAAGCCCGCCT
The DNA here is from genome assembly GCA_945878775.1 of Chthonomonas calidirosea. GTDB lineage: Bacteria > Armatimonadota > Chthonomonadetes > Chthonomonadales > Chthonomonadaceae > CAIJLM01. The sequence continues at coordinate 18,750 of CAMCUQ010000042.1, read as the reverse complement.
TGCAGTATGAAGCCTATTTTGAAGAGCAGGAACGGGGCGAACGCCCTGTTCTGGTCGCTTTTTGGGAAGAGGAGTTTGTGGGCTATCTCACGGTGATGTGGCAATCCCACTATCTCTCGTTCCGCGAGGCAGGCATCCCTGAGATCGTCGATTTCAATGTGCTTCCTCCCTTTCGTGGGAAGGGAATAGGCAATAGTCTCATGGAGAGAGCAGAAGAGATTGTTGCGGAACGTACTGCTTGCATTGGAATCGGTGTGGGTATGACCGCAGACTATGGAGCCGCGCAACGCATCTATGTCCGACGGGGTTACCTTCCCGATGGACGCGGCTTAACCTATGACAACCGTTTTCTGAAACATGGGGAGAGGGTCTGTGTGGACGATTCGCTGGTTCTTCACTTTACCAAAGACCTGAAATTGAGCGCAACCATAAGCCCCAAAGGGGCAGAGGCGGAAATATGATCCAACAGAGAGGTAGCATTTTGGTTGTGGGAGCATGTCGCGCGAAGCCTCTGAAGGATTCTGAGGTACAATACCCTTTGGACACACAATGTGCAGAGGGTATTTTTTTGCCTCCTCTGACCTAAATTATATAAGGAGCACTTCTCGTGTATCGATATGCAATCATTGGCACAGGTATCCCTTGGCGAACAGAGGGTTCTACCGGCTTTGGAATGGCACGCGCCCACTACCCAAGTATGATGAAGAACGGCAAAGTGGAGTTGGTGGGGTACTCGGAGCTTCGCCCAGATCGGGCACAACTTTTTCGGGAGAAATTCAATATCACTGCGCCTCACTATCTGGACTATCGGGAGATGCTAGAGAAGGAGCAGCCAGAGATTGTGAGCGTCTGCACGTGGCCCAATGCCCATGCGGAATTGGCAATTGCCGCTATTGAGGCGGGTGCGAAAGCGGTCTATTGTGAAAAGCCTATAGCGATTAACTGGGGTGATTGTAAGCGTATGAAAGAGGCGGCAGATGCTCATGGGGCGATCCTGACGTTTAACCATCAACGCCGCTTTATCAAGATGTTTCAGCAAGTGCAGGAAGCGGTGCAGAGTGGTGCTATTGGCAACCTCGTGCAGATTGAGGCAGAGTGTGGCAATATGTACGACTGGGGAACCCACTGGCTCGACATGATGTTCTACTACAATGCCGATACGCCTGCGGAGTGGGTTATTGGACAGATCAATAGCCAAACAGACAACACTATCTTTGGAGCCTTCATGGAGGATCAGGCAGTTTGTCACTTCAAGTGGCAAAATGGGGTGCGAGGTTATATCGTGACGGGGCATGAAGCTTCCATTGGAGCGACACACCGGCTCATAGGCACTGAAGGTATTATTGAGGTTTTGAACGAGCGCAAATATCGCGTTTTGGGCAAAGGCAGAGGTGCGTGGGAGGAAATTGAGGTTCCTCAAGGGGATTGGAGCGACTTGGAGCTAGCGGCTGCCGATGTCGTGCGCACCTTGGACGAGCCAGGGTATAAGTCTCTGCTTTCGGTGGATAACGCAATTCAGAGTACCGAGGTGATCTTCGCGACGTACCATAGTAGCCAGATACATGGACGCGTCGATCTCCCGTTGAAATATGATGGCAACTCTCTACTCGATCTGGTAGCGGAAGGCAAAATAGGTCCCTAGTGCGACATAATTCCTCAAAAGAATTGGGGAACAGAGAGGAAGGCTTCATGGGAAATTTGAGACTGGGCATTTCGCCTTGTCCGAACGATGTCTACATCTTCAGTGGAATCATTCTGGGGCGTGTCTCTACGGGTGAACTCCAATTTGACATAGAGTATGAGGATGTGGAGACCCTCAATGAACGCGCTCAGCGAGGAGAGTATGATGTTGTCAAGATCAGTTACGCGAACTATGCGAGCTGTCAACAACACTATCTTTTGCTGGATTCTGGGGGAGCGTTGGGGCGTGGATGTGGTCCCTTGCTTTTGACAAATGGAACGGGACTAACGGCAGGACAAGAGATTTTGATTCCGGGAGCCTCTACAACCGCCAACTTCTTGCTGGACTTCTATCTTGAAAAGCCTGCCACCAAGCGTTCCATGACGTTTGATAGCCTCTATCAAGAGATGTGCGAAAAGCCCGGAACTACCGGAGTGGTGATACATGAGAAGCGTTTTACGTATGAACGAGATGGGCTAACTCTTATCGCCGACCTGGGAGAGAATTGGGAAAAGAAGACGGGTATGCCGATTCCTCTGGGCGCGGTGGCAATGCGACGTGAACTTCCTTTGCAAGAGACGATAGAATCGCATATCCAACAGAGTCTTACTTGGGCAAGAGAGCACGATGCAGAGGCGTTTGATCTGTGTCGGCAATATTCCCAAGACCTAACGCCAGAGGTCATTAGTGCCCATATCGATCTCTATGTCAACGATTTCTCATTTGATGTGGGGAAGAAGGGGCGTTCTGCCGTAGATTTCTTCCTCAAGACACAAAGTGAGTTTCTCAGTTCGCGGGGGTAGGAGTAACTAAAAGATGAGGGTCGCCTATTTCGACTGTTTCAGTGGCATCAGCGGAGACATGGTTTTGGGAGCCTTGTTACACTCTGGGATCGATGAGAGTGTGTGGCGCAAGGAGTTGGAAAGGCTGAATGTGCCGGGCTATGAGATTAGAACCGGTATGGTGGTGAAAGAGGGTATCAGCGGTATGGACGTGGATGTCGTACTGCTGGATACCGACGAGGGACATGGGCGTCACCTCTCGGACATTACTACTATTCTGGAGCAGAGCGGTCTTTCCGAGAATATTCGTCGCCGTGCTTTGGGAGCCTTTCATCGGCTTGCGGATGCAGAGGCGAAGATTCACGCCATGACGCCCGACACTATTCACTTCCATGAGGTGGGGGCTATCGACGCGATTGTGGACATTGTGGGAGCCTGTATCGGTCTGGAGATGTTGGGAGTGGAGCGGGTCTACTGTTCTCCTCTCCCTCTGAACCGAGGTTGGGTAGAGTGCGCTCATGGAACGATGCCTGTTCCTGCACCTGCGACACTAGAACTGCTGGCGGGGTTTCCCATGCGCCCCGATGATCGTCCCAAAGAGTTGATCACTCCGACAGGCGCGGCTCTCATGGCGGAGTTTGCGGAGCGTGATCCGTTGGGGGATGTTTTGCCTGCGCCCCCTTTCCGTCTCCGTAAAGTGGGCTATGGGGCGGGTAAGCGCGATAGTTGGATTCCGAATCTTCTGCGCTTGATGGTGGGAGAAACCTACACTGAGCCGATCAAAACCCCGTGGGGAACAAGGCGCATCGAGCAGACGGTTACTTAATGTTTGGATACACGGGGAAACTTTGCCAGAGGTAAAGTGAGCTACAAGGATAGACAATGCAGGATAATACCTGCAAACTTTTCTGATCCTGAGAGCCGACAGATACACCTTGCATATCGCCTCGTGGGGTTGTATACTCAGAGGTATGGCACAGGCATATCCGGAAACCTTAGAGCAGAGCCTCTCACTCCTACGGGAAGCCACTCGGAACACCTCCTATGAAGGCACTCTCTACCTCGTAGGGGGCTTAATTCGTGATCGCGAATTGGGTTCGACCCTTGCGAGCGACCTCGACATTGTGCTAGAGGGAGATGCGGTTGCACTCGTCCACTTTCTGCACCGCAAAGGAATCACCCAACACGTTCCCGTCACCTACCCGCGTTTCGGCACGGCTATGGTGCATATTGGACACCGCCACCATCCGGGCATCCAAGTCGAATTTGTCTCTGCGCGTGCCGAAAGCTACCAGTCGGACTCGCGAAAGCCCCACGTTCGCCAAGGAACCTTGAAAGAGGACGCCTTTCGGCGCGATTTTACCCTCAATACCCTCATGGAGAACCTGCACACGGGTGAGATACTCGATCTCACGGGCAAAGGGCGGGACGATCTCAAGCAGGGTATCATTCGTACCCCTCTCGATCCGCGTATTACTTTCTACGACGATCCTCTTCGCATGCTTCGCGCTATCCGCTTTGGGGCAAGATTCGGGTTTCAGATCGCGCCAGAGACGTGGGAGGCAATGCAGTCCGAAGCCTATCGATTGGCTCCTCCTGCCATTTCGCAAGAGCGCATTCGAGATGAGTTTGTGAAGATTATTCTACTTTCGGGAAAACGCTTTCGACAGGGGATGGAGCTACTTCTGGAGGCACAACTCTTGCCCCTCTTCTTGCCCGAAATGCTTCCCATGATCGATTGTACCCAAGGCTCTTGGCATCCTTATGATGTCTGGAAACATACCCTCGTTGCGCTGGAAGCGCTTCCAGATTCTGCTCCTTTTGCGGTACGCCTCGCACTCCTCTGGCACGACATTGGAAAGCCCAACACGCGCACCGAAGAGAATGGCATCATTCGCTTTACCAATCATCCCAAGGTGGGAGCCGAGATCGTTCAGCGTCGCATGACTCTCCTCAAGTTTCCCAATGAAGAGATTAAGGATGTGGTTGCGCTCGTGCGAATGCACATGAGGCTTGGCGAGTACCGTCCAGATTGGACAGACGCCTCAATCCGGCGACTCATTCGAGAGACGCATCCCTACCTAGAAGACCTCTTCCTCCTCACCGAGTGCGACCGTTCTGCCGTCCGCATCCCTCCCGATTTGGCAGCAGACCTTGTGGGGTTACGAGCGCGTGTGGAGGCTCAAAACGCCCTGATGAATGTGGCAGAGGTTATCAGCCCCCTCAATGGAGATCGGATTATGGAGCTTCTTGGAATACCGCCGGGCATTACCCTCAAAAACGCCAAAGAGTTCTTGACAAATCAAGTCCTAGAGGGAAATCTGAAGCAGTATGACCAAGAAGGAGCGGCGGCTCTCCTCTTGGAGTGGTGGCAAAAACAGCACTAGCCTCAGCTCTTGCTTTCAGAGTAGAAAGAGCGAGAAACCCCGAAACCCCGCAGGATTCTGCCACCAAAAGGCGTATAATATAAACAGATGTCTGTTTTAATGAACTGGAGGAGTTCCTGATCGCATGGCAGAAGAGAATCTTTCCCCCCGCCCCCGTCTGGTTTTGGTTGATGCGTATGCCCTCTTATTTCGTGCCTTCTTTGGAGGACGACCGCTCACCACCCGCGACAATCGCCCTACGGGTGCGCTATACGGATTCGCCAATATGCTCTTTACTCTCCTGAACACCGAAAAGCCAAATGCCATGGTGGTCTGTTGGGATGCCCATGCCCCCACTCTTCGCAGTCAGGAGTTTGAGGCATACAAGGCACACCGTCCCGATACCGCCCCTGAGCTAAAACAGCAGATGCCCGTTGCGCGGGACATGGTCGCCGCGTTTGGTATCCCCTCCGCAGAGCTTGCAGGCTACGAAGCCGATGACTTGATAGGAACCCTTGCCCGTAGAGGAGAAGAGCAGGGCTACTCTGTGGGTATCTTCACCGGAGATTCCGATCAATTTCAACTCGTCACCGAACATGTTCATGTCTTGATAACACAACGGGGCGTCACCGAGATCAAACAGTACGATCCCTCTGCCGTGAAAGAACGGTACGGAATCGATCCCGTTCAAATGGCGGACTGGAAAGCGCTCGTTGGCGATACTTCCGACAATATCCCTGGCGTGCCCGGCATTGGAGAGAAAACGGCAACCACTCTCATTCAGCGGTGGGGGTCACTAGAAAACATGTTGGAGAACCTTGCGGAGGTGAATCCCCCAAAAGCCCGCCTCTCCTTAGAAACGAATCAAGAGCAGGCAAAATTTTCAAAAAGACTGGCAACCATCGAATGTAATGTCCCCTTCGAAATGGAGATTAAACCCTATGCTCCCACCTCCGAGCAGTGGGTTGTCCTCCGCGATATGTTTCTTGACCTCGAATTTCGGAGCCTTATTCGGCGGATACCTCTCTCTGAGGCGGAGCTACTCACGCCAGAGACAGAAAACCTCTTTGCTCTTTTTGCACCCGCCTTCACGCTCATCGATTCGGAAACAGCACTCCAAGAGGCACTTAACACGGCTACCCAAGTCGGCAAAGTCGCGCTACTTCCTGATGCGGAAGGGAGTGCCATGCAGGGCAAACTAAAAGGCGTCGCGTTTGCTTGTAGCTCTGATAAAGGGTATTATCTACCCCTTACTGTCGCCTCAGAGGGTATTCTTGGCGGTCTCTTTGATGCCGAAGAGGAAGACAAGACCTTTTCCTCTCCACTAGAGCCGCTTCGCCCTCTGCTCGAAGCCCCACAAGTCGCGAAATGGGGACACCTCACGAAATATTTTGAGATTCTGCTAGAACGCCTCGGAATCCGCCCCACTCCCTTCACCTTCGATACCGAACTTGCGGGCTATGTTCTCAACGCGGGACGCTCTGCCTATCCGCTCACAGACCTCGCCAATGACCATCTTGGTATTCGGGTTGAAGAGAGTGCCTCTGCCACACCGGAACAACTCGCAAAACAGACTGCCCTCATTACCCTCCTCGTTCCTGCCATGCTAGAGAAGCTTCAGACGCTGGAGATGACGGAGATCATGGAAAGAGTGGAGATGCCCCTTGTCCCTGTCCTCTCCGACATAGAGCGCGTGGGCATTCTCGTCGATGTGGACTATCTACACACCTTGTCCGAACGAATGGCACGCCAAAGCGAAACCCTCTCCCAAGAGATATATGTTTTGGCAGGAGAGGTTTTCAATATAGGTTCCCCCAAACAACTCCAAGTCGTCCTCTTTGAAAAAATGAAACTGCCTACCGGACGCAAGATCAAGACAGGGTACTCTACTGGAGCCGAACTCCTAGAGCAGTTGGCAGAAGAGTTTGAGATCGCACGCAAAATTCTAGACTATCGTGAGATCACCAAACTCAAATCGACCTATTCCGATGCCCTGCCCCGTTTGAGAAACCCGCAGACAGGGCGCGTTCACACCTCTCTCAATCAAACGGTTGCTAGCACTGGACGACTTAGCTCCTCCGATCCGAATCTGCAAAATATTCCGGTGCGCTCTGAGATAGGACGGGAGATTCGGCGTGCCTTCATCGCACCAAAAGGCAGAGTGCTCCTCTCCTGTGACTATTCTCAGATCGAGCTACGACTCTTGGCACATATCGCTCAAGATGCCACACTCGTCGCCGCCTTTTCCCAGGATGCCGACATTCATGCCGCCACCGCCTCGCAAGTCTTCAAAGTCCCTCTTTCGGAAGTGACCACCGACCAAAGACGACAGGCAAAAACCATCAACTTCGCTGTCTTGTATGGACAAAGCGGATTCAGCCTCGCGCAGACTCTAGGTGTGGATACTGCCACTGCCAACACATGGATCGCCGAGTATTTTGAGCGGTTGCCGGGAGTGCGAAAATACGTGGAGGAGACAAAGGCGCAGGCACACGCGCAAAAATATGTAAAAACCCTCATGGGGCGCAGGCGCTACCTGACAGAATTGGAGAGTAGCAACTTCACCATGCGTCAGTTTGCAGAACGGGCTGCGGTGAATATGCCGATACAAGGAACTGCCGCAGACATTATGAAGCTGGCGATGATAGAAGTACACCGATTCCTCAAAACAGAGCAGATTCGGGGCTGCACCATGGTACTACAAGTCCATGACGAACTGCTCTTCGAGGTAGATGAGGGGTTCCTACCGGAGATCACCCCTCGTATTGTGGCACTGATGGAGAATGTTGCCCCAGAGATAACAGTTCCCCTCAAAACAGAGGCGAAAGCAGGAATGAACTGGGCAGACATGAAAGCCCTAGCACACGCCTAATTTGAAACAGTTGTCTACTTTCCCGAACCTTCCAAAACAGATAGAATAAGAGACTACTCACGCTAGATGTAGAGTCATGTTCGCACTCTTCACCCTATATCTCCCCGTTTGGTGAGCGATCCAACCGAAACGACAAGGAACCCCGTACCCGATGGCTGTCAGCAAGAATTTTGTTCACGTCCACTGCCATTCCGAGTTTAGCCTCCTGGATGGAGCCAACCGCCTAGGTCCTCTCATCAAGCGTGCCGCCGAACTCGAAATGCCTGCTCTTGCCATCACCGACCACGGCGTCATGTATGGTGTTGCCGAATTCTACCTGAAGGCAAAAGAGGCGGGCATCAAACCAATCTTGGGTGTGGAGGCGTATGTCGCACCGGGAAGTCATAAAGACAGGCATGGCAAAAATGGGCAGAACGCGCACCACATGGTGCTTTTGGCGCGAAACTTCACGGGTTATCAAAACCTCCTCAAGCTGACTACTATTGCCGCGATAGACGGCTTCTACTATAAGCCCCGTATCGACCGCGGATTATTAGAAAAGTACCACGAAGGGATACTCGCCACCAGTGCCTGTCTAGGGAGTGAAATCTGCTCTCATTTGATGCGGGGCAACTACGAGACCGCACGCGATGCCGCAGGGTATTATCGTGATCTCTTTGGGGAGGGCAACTTCTATATTGAACTCCAAAACCATTCTTTGCCAGAACAGATTCGAGTCAATGAAGACCTCCTAAAGATAGCCAAAGAGCTAAAACTTCCCATCATCGCTTCCAATGACGTTCACTACTTGGGACGACAGGACGCCGACGCGCACGACATTCTGCTCTGCATTGGAACGGGAGCCAGTGTCAACGATACGAACCGCTTGCGCTATGCTACCCAGGAGTTCTATCTCAAAGATGAGCAGGAGATGCGAAATCTCTTCAAAGAGCATCAGGGAGCCATAGAACAGACCCTCGACATTGCGGAAAAGTGTAACGTGGAACTCGAATTTGGGCGATGTCCAATGCCTTCTCCCGGCATCCCCGACGGACTCACCCCACAGCAGTACCTCGCACAACTCGCCACGGAAGGGCTTGAGCGACGTTTTGATGGCAAACCCTCCGATGAGGTGAAAGAACGGCTCAACTACGAACTCGGAATCATCGATAAGACCGGTTTCGCACAGTATATTCTCATTGTGCGCGACTTTGCCGATTTTGCCCGCAAAAAAGGTATCTACTATGGAGTGCGTGGCTCCGCAGCGGGAAGCCTCACCTCGTATCTTGTCGATATTCACGACATTGACCCGGTAGAGTATGGTCTCACCTTCGAGCGATTCCTGAACCCCGAACGTATCGCTATGCCCGATGTCGATATGGACTTTGAGGACTCCCGGCGTCAAGAGGTCATAGAGTACGTTACTCAAAAGTACAGTCCCAACCAAGATAACCCCGTAGAGGCACGAGTCGCTCAGATCATCACCTTTGGAACTCTTGCTGCCCGCGCTGTCCTCAAAGACTCCGGCAGGGCATTGAGTATGCCTGCGGGGGAAGTGGACAAACTCTGTAAGATGATCCCCACCATCCCCGTGGGAATGACCATTGACAAGACAATGGACGCGAACCCAGAGTTCCGCACCGCTTATGAGCGCGATCCAAATGCCCGAATCCTAATCGATACTGCCCGACGCCTTGAAGGAATCTCCCGTCACTCCTCGGTTCATGCCGCTGGAGTCGTGATCTCTCACAACCCTCTAACGGAGTATACACCCCTCTCACGCTCGGCAGAAGGGGGCTATGTAACCCAATATGTCGCGGGGACTCTTGAGAAGATCGGGCTTCTTAAGATGGACTTTTTGGGGTTGATCAACCTCTCGATCTTGGGACAAGCCATTCAGAATATCGAGATGACGACTGGCGAGAAGATCGATGTCCTGAAACTCCCGCTTGATGATGCCAAAACCTATGAACTCTTGGGGAATGCAGAGTGCGTGGGAGTCTTCCAACTAGAATCGCCACAGATGCGACGGTATATTCAGGAGTTGAAGCCTACGAGCGTGCGCGATCTCGCAGCAATGGTTGCTCTTTATCGTCCGGGTCCTATGGCGCATATTCCCCGCTTCATTCGCTGTAAGCACGGTTTGGAAGAGATCGAGTATCCCCATCCGTGGCTAGAAGACCTACTGAAAGAGACCTACGGCGTCATTGTCTATCAAGATCAGGTCATGCAGATCGCGCGTACCATCTCTGGCTATACCCTAGGGCAAGCAGACCTCCTCCGTCGCGCTATGGGCAAAAAGAAGAAAGAGGAGATGGCAAAACAGCGGGAAAACTTCCTTTCAGGGGCGAAAGAGAAGGGGGTTAGCGAGAAGAAAGCGCAGGAGATTTTTGACCTGTTGGAACCGTTTGCGGGTTATGCTTTCAATAAAGCGCATGCCGTCTGTTATGCGATGGTTGCCTACCAAACCGCCTATCTGAAGGCGCATTACCCCGTTGAGTATATGGCGGCATATATGGCGTGCTTTGTGGAAAAGAGTGACAAACTCGTCACTTGTATGGAAGACTGCAAGAGACTACACATTGAGGTACTCCCCCCAGAAATCAACAAGAGTGCCGCCGACTTCACCGTCGAAGAGAAAGCCATTCGATTTGGTTTGGCGGCAATTAAAGGTGTGGGACGTGCTGCTGTAGACACTATTGTGCGGGTGCGAGAGAAGGGAGGAGCTTTCACCTCTCTTATGGATTTCTGCAATCGTGTTCTGACTGAGGAGGGAGGAGGGGCGACGCGCGGTGCTATTGAGACTCTCATCCATTGTGGGGCGTTCTCGTCTTTACCGGGGCATGGGATACGCCGTGCCCTAGTGAGTGCCCTCGACGATGCTTGCGCGAGTGCCGCCAGAGTGCAGAAGGACCGCAAATCGGGGCAGGTCTCTCTCATGGATATGTTTGGAGAGGAGGGCGAGGTAGGCTCTATCCCAGAATCGATGCCACTGCCCAATATCCCTGAGTACCCGCGTGAACAGTTGCTTGCTTTCGAGCGCGATCTCATAGGGGTCTATATCTCGGAGCATCCTCTGAATGCCCACCAAGAGGCTTTCAGGAGGCAGAACGTTCTCAAAGTCGCAGAGCTTGTCGATATTCCAGATCGAACTGAGATTCACCTCGGAGGAATTATCTCCTCTGTCAAGCCCTTTACCTCCAAGAAATCGGGCGAACCGATGGCGTTCTTCACTTTGGAGGACATGACAGGGAGCGTCTCTTGTACCATGTTCCCCAGTTCCTACGCCAATTTCCGCGAATATGTGGAAAAGGACAGGATCGTTATTCTGAAAGGCAGAGCCAACTATCGGGAGCGAGTGCGTGACGATGAGGAGGGAACTCAGATAGTAGAGGTTCTTGCGGAAGCTCTTGCCCCTCTAGGAGGGGGAGGAAACGCCGCGCAAAACGGCTTCCATCACATCGTTGTACTTCTGGACGAGGGCAAGCAGGACAAACTGCGCTATGTGCGTGACACCATTGAACAGTATAGGGGCAATGGGAATGCGCGTCCCGTCTACCTGCATGTCTGTGCAAATAGGCGGCGCAACGTCGTCAAGACTCCACTCTTCGCCGAGTACACCGACGAGTTTCGTGTCGCTATCGAACGGCTCTTGGGCAAGCAGAGCGTTTGGGCAGAATAGTTGCCTGCCTAAAAGAGAGAGGCTTCAGCGCAAGCCTTCTTTTATGCCGAATCGCTAAAGGACGCTGATAAGCCCCTTCTCTCGAATCGGGAGAAGGGGCTTAGTAATTGCGCGAAACCACGCAAAAGTGGCGGGAGCGTGTGGGAATCGAACCCACCGAGGACGGGAGTAGCCCGCCCCCCGCACGGTTTTGAAGACCGGGAAGACCACCAGACCTCATTCGCCCCCATAAAACACAAACTGGCTAGATGCCCTCCGCGTCGCTGTGCATCTTCGCACCTAACAGTACCCCCGCATAGGTCTCACTTGCCAAAATGATAACAATCGCGGAGAGGTAGAGCAACCCCGCAAAGAGGTTGAAAGCGAAGAAAGCGAAAATCGGAGCGGAAAAGAAGAACAGTGGCATGAAAATCGTCAACAGACTCCACCAGAGTTTGGAGCGGTTCTTGCGCGTCGGTCCTACCGCCAACCCCACTGTAAATCCCCATGTGAATTGTATCACCACAATAGACCACAAAAACAGCATTACTGGTACCATGCGCGGCTCATAGGAATGAAATACATAGAGCCAAATCACACAGATGAATAGGTGAAACCAGAGTAATGGTTTCACAAGCCCCTTCGCGTTTTTCATAACCCAATCTCCTTAATACTAGCGGGACACTCTCTACAGAGCCATCAGAGAGAGCCTCCATCCTTTTATACGACAAAAACTCCCCGCTCGCTACACCATTTCACCATAAGGGCGCAAAATTCCTTTTGAACCATAACCTCTATTTCTAGAGAGGACGCGTTAGGGGAACAGAGTGAGCCTTATGAGAGGTAGAATAGGAGTGTGGGATTATTTTTTGCGAACGTGCGTGAGAAGAGACAAGGAGGATTTCTTGAGTAGCATAGCCCCCGAACAGGTCATAACTTCACCTCGATTGCGCCCGCAAGAGACGAACACCTTCGTGATATTTGGTGCTTCGGGAGACCTTACCCGACGCAAACTGATTCCTGCCCTCTACAATCTGGCGGTAGCAAAGCTCCTGCCCGAAGGCTTTCATGTGGTGGGTATTGCAGTTACCCCTATGAAAGACGAGTCCTTTCGAGAAGAGATGTGCCAAGCCGTTAAAGAGAGCAAAGAGGCAACCGCATTTAACGAAGAGGTCTGGCGTGATTTTGCCCTCGGAATGCACTACATCACGGCGGAATTTGATGCGCCGGAGGGGTATGAAAAACTCCATGCCCTTCTGAGTGAGATAGAGACAGAGCACGAGAACCCCGACAACAGGCTATTCTATCTTGCCATTCCACCCAGCTTTTGCGGAACAGTTATCTCAAGACTAGGACAGCACGGGTTTGTCTCTCCGCAAGCGCACCGAGGGAAGGGTTGGACACGTATCATTGTGGAAAAACCCTTCGGGCGTGATCTCGCCAGTGCACAAAAGTTAAATGCCGAGATTCATACCGTCTTTGACGAAGAGCAGATATACCGTATCGATCACTATCTGGGCAAAGAAACCGTTCAGAACCTCATGGCGTTTCGATTTGCAAACTCCATCATTGAGCCGATCTGGAATCGTCGCTATGTGGATCATGTTCAGATAACTGCGGCGGAAACCCTTGGCGTCGAGCATCGGGGCAGATATTACGAAGAGGCAGGTTGTCTGAGGGATATGTTTCAAAACCACCTCCTCCAACTCCTTGCCATTATCGCCATGGACCCTCCTGTTCGCTATGGTGGCAGTAGCGTGCGCGATAGAAAGTCGGATGTCCTTCGCGCCGTTATCCCCATCAACCCCGAAAACTTGGGAGAGATGGCGGTGCGTGGACAGTATGGCGCAGGCATTGTGGACGGGCACAGATTACCAAGCTACAGGGATGAGGAGGGAGTCAATCCAAAATCGAATGTAGAGACCTTCGTTGCTCTCAAGCTGTTCGTCGATAACTGGCGTTGGGCAGAGGTTCCTTTCTATATCCGTTCTGGAAAACGGCTTCACACCAAAGTGACCGAAATCGTTATTCAGTTTAAGCGCGTGCCACATATGTTCTTCCAACTCTCATCCGAAGACCAAATGGAGCCGAACCTGCTCATTATTCGCATCGCGCCCGACGAAGGAATCTCGCTGAAGTTTGGGGCAAAAGTGCCGGGTCCTGCCATGCGCCTGCGCCCCGTTCAGATGAATTTTAGCTACGCCGAGACGTTCCAAGTCCAGCCCGCAACCGCCTATGAGACACTACTCCTCGACGCTATGGAGGGAGACCCTACGCTCTTCAATAGAAGCGATGCCGTAGAACACGCATGGGAACTTTTGGAACCGCTCATCGACATTTGGGCGGCAACGAAACCCTTTCACCCCTTTCCAAACTACGCTTCTGGCTCTTGGGGACCCACAACTTCTGATCTGCTCTTAGAGCGCGATGGGCGGGCATGGCGCAACCCACCTGCATCACCCCTCCAATCCCGTGTTGGTGTAGAACCAAGTGGCATCGTCCCATGACAAAGGAGAGAAGCCTCAGCCGAACCATAACCGTTATCACACCGGAAAACATCGTGATTACCTACCAAGCGGCAGGAATCGCCTCACGTTTCTTGGCGATGGCGGTTGATCTCTTGCTACAATTCATGCTGATTTTGGCGGTCTCTGGCATTATGCGAGCAGTGGGAGGAAGTGGGGCTCCGGGGATAGGCAGTATCGCCTCCGCTTTTGGGATTGTGCTTATCTGGCTTCTCATGTTTGGCTACGCGCTCTTTTTTGAGGCTTGTTGGGCAGGAAGAACCCCCGGCAAACGCCTGCTTGGGTTGCGCGTAGTGAGGGATGGAGGCTACCCGCTCACGTTCTTGGCAAGCGCCGTGCGAAACCTGCTACGCATCGTCGATTTTGGACTGTTCCCCCTCGGTAGCAGTGCCATTGTCCTTTGTGGCTTGCCGGGTCTACTCGCTATCTTTTTTAGCCCCTCCTACAAACGCTTGGGCGACTATGCGGCGGGAACGGTGGTCATCATCGATAAAGCCGTCTCTCCCTTGGGAGAGCCTACCTCCCCCAAGGAGACGCCAGAGGTCGCCTATCTTCTCCCCTCTGTTCGCAACATAGATCGCCTCACTCCAGAAGAGTACGAGGTCATTCGACGCTTCACCTCACGCCGTCACGAGTTCGACATTACAATACAGGCGGGACTGGGGGAGCGTTTGGCACGTCCTCTCATGGAGAAATTGGAACTGACCCCCTCCCTAATCGCGCAAATACAGTACGCCGATCTCCTAGAAGCCATTGAACGACGCTATGCCGTAGAGAACGGGCTGTTCTAAAAGCACGCCTCCTATTTTGGATAGGGACGTCGTGCCACCGCTTGGTTAAGTGCCATAAGGTGAGCGGAGTGAGCATGACATATCGCAATGGCAAGGGCATCGGCGGCATCGTCGGGTTTCGGAATAGTAGCTAAGCTGAGCAATTGCTTGACCATTTGCTGTACCTGTTGCTTCTCTGCCGCTCCATATCCCGTGACCGCCATCTTCACCTCATTGGGACGATACTCCATGCAAGGCAGTTTATGCTGTGCTGTCGCCAAAAGAATGACGCCAACCGACCGACCCACTGTGAGGGCAGTCGTGACGTTGTTTCCAAAAAAGAGTTTCTCAACGGCGACACTATCCGGCTTATGTGCCTCCAAAAGAACATTCATCTGATCATAGATCGAGAGGAGGCGTATCTCTATGGGGTCTTCTTTGGGGGTGCGAATGACTCCATGTGCGATATGAATCACCTTGCTTCCCTGCTTTTCCACTACGCCAAACCCCGTTGTAGCGGTGCCGGGGTCTATACCCAAGATGATCATGCGTTCTCCTTGTCTAGCGCGGCGGGCGGTGTCGCCCGTCCAATTACGCTCACCAGTGCCAAAAGCGTCATGATATAGGGCAGGCAGTCCAAAATGAAGGGGCTTGTCCACTCAACCCCGAACCAGTTCAAATGGTATTGGCTGATCTGCAACTGGGTCTGAAGGGCATAGAAGAAGCCGAAGAAAAGTGCCCCTGCTGCCGCCCCCAACGGATGCCATTTCCCAAAAATGACCGCCGCCAATGCGATATACCCTTTTCCTGCCGACATATCACTGGTGAAGGTGTGTGCGTCCGCCATAGAGAGGTAGGCTCCCGCCAATGAGGCGCAAATCCCGGAACCCGCAACGGCGATATAGCGGGTTGGGGCAGGTGCTATTCCTGCCATGCGTGCGCTTTCCGGGCTTTCTCCCACGGCACGCAGGCGTAACCCAAAGCGTGTTTGCAAAAGCAAGTAGTGAAGTGCAAAAGGGAGTACGAGAGCAAAGTAGAGGAACAGTTTTGGATCGATTCCGTTAATCTGATCCCCCTGTGGAAAGAGTTTGAGGGCAAGATAACGTGTGATCCCAGCGGACAAAAGATTCAAGCCTAACCCGCTCACGACGGGGTTCATGCGGGCTTTTTGGGTAAAGAGCGCGTGCAGTAGCCCCAAAATGCTCCCAACAAGAACCGCCGCTACCACTCCAACAAAGAGGCTCTGGCGTCCGAAGTAGAAACCGGAGAAGGCTCCCGCTAGAATGAAACCCTCTAGCGCGATATTCACCACCCCCGCACGCTCGGAAAGAACACCCCCCATCGCTGCCAAGAGGAGAGGAGTCGCGCTAAAAAGAGTCGCTAGGAAGAGTGCAGTGAGCCAGCTATTGTGCATTGAGTGTTTCTACCAAGAGGGGAATAAGCTACAAGAGGCTACTGTTACTAGAAGAATTTCGGGCGCGCATAACGCGCTGCATCATCCGCATAACGCAGTATTACCTTATGGCTTGCATAGTCGGCACTGGGTCGAAGCGCAGTGCATTGCACGCGGAAAGCGTGCTCTGCATGCGGAGGCAATGACAGTTCGCTATCGGATTTCGTTACGGTATCAATCAGTTTTCCCTCTTTGTTGAAGTACTGAACTTCGATACGGGGTTGTTCCCACGCGATACCGGAATCGTTGCGGATAACTCCGATAAGAGTCGCGAGACGCCTTCCCTCTTCAACCTCAAAATGCAACTCCGAGGAGCTTACATGCACTTGCTGCGCGTAGTCCACCCAATGATAGTTTGAACGGCTGGGTATCCTCGCGAAAAAAAACAGCGATCCAAAAAGAAGAAGCTGAGGAACCGTAAAGAGCAATACATATTTTCTCTTCCAGTTTTTAGCCTGTGGAGAGTTGCAAAAAGGGCATCTCTTCGCGGTACCAGCGATTGGCGAGGAGCATTCAGAGCAACGTTTTTGGTCAAGATCATCCATCTTCTTACTCCTGAATTTCCCTTATCGGAAATTGCGGTCCGCGTCCTCAGCGTTTCGCACCTGCACTTTGAGGGTCGCATAGTCGGTGCTGGGTCTGCTCGCTGAGGTTTGTATACGAAATGCCTGCTCCTTATGCGGAGCCAGTGCGACATGAAGTGTCCGTTCCGTTGAGGTATCAATCAGCTTGCCCGTTTTGTCGTAAAACCTTGCTTCATATTGGGGTGCTTCCCATGTGATTTCGGAATCGTTGCGTACAGTCCCTATAATGGTTGCGGTGCGAGTTTGGGTCTCCCCAATGGTCTCAATCCGCATCTCAGACGAGGTGACTGTCACCTTTTGCATATAGTCCGTAAAACGGTACTCCGCCCGATCTAGCACTCTGGGGAAAGTGAAAAAGGTGTACGCAAGGAAAAGCACAAGCGGGAGAAATCCAATAAATTGGGGGTTCTGGAACCACCTCTTCTTGATCTGTGGTGCCATGCAGAAAGGGCACTTCTTCGCTGTGAGCCGAATTTGCTCCGAACATTGAGGGCACTGCTTACGGTCGAAATTATCCATTAACTTGCTCCCTTACTGCCGTTTCTAGCGTGAGAAATGGTAAGCGTCATTTGCGTGTCGCAGTAGCACTTTGTGGGTTGCATAGTCTGCAACGGGTCTGCTTGCTTCGTCGCTGATACGAAACGCCTGCTCTTGATGTGGCATGAGAGTAATTGAGCTATAGAAACTTTCCACCACATCGATCAGTTTGCCCGTCTTATCGTAAAACTGCACCTCCATGGCGGGGCGTTGCCAGGGGATGTCGGTATCGTTTCGGATAGTGCCGAGAATGCTGACCTGACAGCGATTCTTGCTTGTCTCGAAGTGCATTTCGGACGAAGTGACGGGAACCTTCTTTACGTAGTCTACGAAGAAGTAGTTTGGCTTGTCTGTTAGGCTACGGTGGTTAATGAAAGAAAACACCATGACAGTGAGTACTGGCATCATACCGAGGAGAACAGAATTATTCATCCATTTCCGCTTCCCCTGAAGCGATTTACAGAAGGGGCATCTCTTCGCGGTATGAGGAATCCGCTCAGAACACTCAGGACATTGCCTATAGTCAAACTCATCCATCTTCCTGCTCCTTTCACTCGAACTGCTGGTATGTTACGCTTAATGGCGCAATCTTCCTTCTTGCAGCGAAAAATAGAGGCTACCATAGGCGTAGTATAGCAGTTTAGCTCAAAACTAGCGTGAAAAGCCGGGCATTCATAGGGAGTGCGGGGAAAATTCAATGGCACACTTGCGGCAATCTCTGCAAGTGTACCACACACGGGTCAATCTACTCTACTTGGAATCTGTGCCCAAGGCGCGGTTGCAAAGAGGTCGCGCATAGCTTCCGGTGTACTCTCCAAGCAGGAGGCGTTCGCAATGGTGTCCTCAAAATCGACTCCATACCAGTTTCGTTTGCAGGGATCGGCTAACCCTGCAATGTTGAGCGGGCTAATGGCACGAGCAACCTCCTCAGAGAAGGCAGTGCTTCCTTTCTCTCCCGCTAGCACCTGCTCTATGGAGTGCAAGAGATGGGGCGCAAAATCGGCTCTATCGAGGGCAAGAAACCGTCTCACGAGGTGGCGGTTCTCGGTACGACGCGCCATTTCGCTATAACTCGCGGCGGCAAAATAGAACATCGAGAGATCAATAAAGGGCGCAAAATGAGGAAACGCAGAGTAGCATCCCGCCACCAGTGCCGCCGCTCCATTTGCCTCAACACGGGTGATCTCGGCATATTCATCTAATGCTGGACGCAGAGTAGAAGAGAATCCACACCTCTCTATGATTTTCCCAAGACGCTCAATGCCCAAGAGCGCAAGAGGCATTCCTGTACTAAAAAGAGGATCGATGAAAGCGGAGGCGGAGGGAAGAAGTGCCCAACGATCCCCAACAAGCGTTTCACAACGATAGGTCATTCGAGGTTGATAGATAAGAGGGAGAATCGGTTCTGCCTTCTCAAACTGCGATCCAACGGAAGGGAACCGCGCTAAGAAGCGTTGCCATGCTCCCTCTTTATCCGCCATATTCAATTCTGAGGCGAGAGGTTCCGTTGCCGTAAACCCTGCGCTCGTGATCCCGTTCT
>CAMCUQ010000041.1 GCA_945878775.1 Chthonomonas calidirosea | reverse complement strand
TAAACCAGACAGGAGAGTTGAACGCCGCCTTTTGGTAAAGAAGAAGGTGCGTCAGTTCATCTTGAAACGCCTGTGCATCCTCTTCGGTGGCGAAGTAGTCCATATTGCGACCCCAATAGGCTATCGTGTCCGCAACACGACCTATCAGTTGGCGAACGCTTCGCTCGCGCTCTGGGGTTCCAATATGCCCTCGAAAGTATTTGGAGACGACGACATTGGTGGCAAGCTGTGTCCACGATTTAGGAATCTCAACACCCCGTTGCTCAAAGACCTTCTCGCCCCGCTCATTGGAGATAATGGCATCACGGGATTCCCACTCAACGGTGCTATAGACATCTTGTCCCGCAATCGTGAATCGGCGCTCTATCTTGAGACCGGGTGCTCCAGCAGGGCGTGCCGAACGCGTGCCATTGGTGCTGGCAGGCACTTTCGTTCGGGTGATAGCTTGTGCCTTGGTTCCGTTGCCATTGGTGAGTTTATGCCCTTTGCCGTTGCTGCTCTCAACCTCAAGGCTACGATCCATCTCTTCGGGCTGAATGACGGAACTAATATCGGTTTGGTGCGGTGTGGAATCGTTTGCCAACGTGCGCTCCTTCTGAAATAACACCTACGGGAGAGTTCTGTTCCCGTCAGGCGGGGATGATGAAAATCAATACGGTGATCGTTCGACGCGACTTGCTCTCTAAACTCACTTCTGGGGTACAAAAACGGAAGCCACGGAAGGGTATAAAGGCAGAGACGTTACGGTTTTTTTGTGTTGTGCTTGCGTAAGAGATTGACAATCTCTTTGAACTGGGTGGCGTCTTCAAACTGCCGATAAACGGATGCGAAACGGACGTAGGCGACTTGATCTAGTGCCTTCAGGCGATCCATTACCATGGCACCTATTTCGCCGGCAGAGACCTCTTTTTCGAGGCGGTTATAGAGCATTCGCTCTATCTCTTGTGCTGCCTCTTCGAGGGCAAGTAGCCCGATTTTACGCCCTTTGCAGGCGAGTTGCATCCCCGTGACTATCTTCTGGCGATCAAAGGGTTCTCGGCGATTATCGCCCTTGATGACGAACAGCTTCATCTCCTCGATCTCTTCCATCGTGGTGAAACGACGTCCACAGGACTCGCATTCACGCCGGCGTTTGATCGAGGCACCTTCATTGAGCGTGCGGGTCTCTAGCACGCGATCACGGTTGGCAGTACCACAGAACGGACATTTCATAGGGTCATTGGGTTCCGTCCAAATTATTCGCGTCTTTGCGAGGGGTGAGACACACGGGGTGCGCATTGCACCGGGAAATACTATTGATAGGGGCAAAAGTATCTCTTCAGGGTGAAGTGGCACTAAATAGCACACCACCATCGTCACATTCTCTATATCTATGGACGAAGATAGGATAACACCCCTAAGTATAGTTGTCAATAGGGAATATGCAAAATTCGGGATTCTTTTTTCGACTCTTTTGGGAGAGACTGGACAACTATAACCGCGATGAGATAGAATTGAGATAAGAGGTGAAAAATGGAACAGGTGCTGAGTTTGGATCGCATACGTAGGTGGCACAAATTGCCCTTGCACACAGAGACCTATTTTTCGGAGGCGTTGGGGCGTGAGCAACTCTTTGGGTGGATCGCTCCTGCTGAATGGGAAGGGGTGCTCACTGAAGAGACGCGACGGTATCCGCTTCTTGTTCTCTTGCATGGCTTAAATGGCAACTTTCAGGACTGGTATACGAATACGCGGATTGGCAAATATGCGTGGGGATTGCCAATGGTCGTAGTTTTTGTTGAGGGAGGCAATGGCTGGTATACCAATGGGGTGACAGAAGGAGCGGAGCGACGCGAAGACGATCTGATTTTGAATCTTTTGCCTCACGTTCAACAGACCCTTCCTGTGCTTCCGCCCGGCAAGGCGTGGGGGATTGGGGGCTTGTCGATGGGGGGCTACGGGGCGATGAAATTGGCTCTGAGGCATACACATCTTTTCTCTTTGGGAATCAGCCATAGTGGCTCTTTGGAGAGACCTTTGATGCCCGAACTGCACCCTGTTTTCGGGGACCCAGATACCGATCTCTCCTTTCGTCGCCGTGAGAGCCTCCCCTACCTGATCGAGCAGGCACTCTGTGTCTATCCGTTAGAGCGTCCCTCCCTGCTGTTCGATTGTGGCTTGAGCGATCCTTTTTTAGAACTCAATCGACGTTTTCGGGATCATCTTCAGTTTTTGGGCTATGGACATGAGTATATAGAGATGCCGGGGCATCATACTTGGCCCTATTGGGAGAGAGCCTTGCGGCGCGTTCTTCCGACGGTTGCAAGGCGTTTGGGGATTGAGGCTTTGTGAGAGTGTAATTTTTTCGGCAAAAACGTGAAAGGGCGTATTTCGATTGAAAACTTTTGATCTGGTGGTTATTGGCGGTGGCTCGGCAGGCTTGAAGGCGGCGCGTGTGGCAGGAAAACAGGGCTACAAAGTTGCCGTTGCCGAAGAGCATGCTTTGGGGGGAGAGTGTTTCTGGGCAGGCTGTGTTCCTACAAAGGCGATGATTCGCGCCGCCCATATCTGGCATCTTGTGAGCCGCGCGAAGGAGTTTGGGGTTCACCCCGAGCAGGTTCGCACCGATTTTGCGAAGGCAATGGCTTTTAAAGACCGTGCTATGTTTGAGGTGGAGGGTGACCCGAATTCCGACGCAGGAATCTCGAAAATGGGCGGAGTGCTCTATCGTACCCATGCCCGTTTTGAAGGCGCACATGAGGTGAGGGTGGGCGACGAGGTGATCCGTGGAGAGAAGATTATATTGGCGACAGGAACCACTCCCACGGTACCACCCATTCCCGGACTCGCGGAAGCCGGATTCATGACCAATCGGGAGATTGTCAACATTACTACACTCCCTAAGCGTCTGGTTGTATTAGGCGCCGGAGTGATTGGTTTGGAATTCGCGCAGACATTCCGGCGTTTTGGGGCAGAAGTGACGGTACTTGAACTGGGGAGCGAAATCCTTCCGCGTGAGGATACCGACGTTGCTGTAGCTGTCCGTGCCCTCCTTGAGCGGGAAGGAGTCCAGATACTGACCTCTACGCACTTGGAGAGTGTGGAGCGTCTTGGGAGCGAGAAGCGGCTTTCATTGAAGGTGGGAGAGGAGCGCAAGACGATTCTTTGTGACGAGATTTTGGTTGCTACAGGGCGCAGGGCTGCGGTTGGGAGCCTGAATTTGGAGGCGGCAGGGCTAGCCCTAGAACGCGACTACCTCAAAGTAGATAACTACCTTCAAACGTCTCTTCCTCATATTTATGCGCCGGGAGATATTCATGGGGCGTATCTGTTTACCCATGTGGCAAGTTATGAGGGGCGCATTGCGACGCAAAATGCGTTTGGGAAATCCCATACTCCTGTTGATTACCGCGTCATTCCGCGTGCCACTTTCCTTGACCCGGAGATCGCGAGTGTTGGATTGACGGAGGCGGAAGTGATCGCGACGGGTGTTCCCTACAAGGCGTTGCGCTTCGACTTCAAGGACCTAGATCGCGCCATTCTCCACGCGAGCAAAGAGGGGTTTGTGAAGTTGCTTATCGATGCGCGGGATGGGCAGGTCTTAGGCGGGCATATTTTGGGGCATGAAGCGTCGAGCCTTTTGGGAGAGATCGCCGTCGTTATGCAAAACAGGCTTCCAATCTCTGCCATCAGTTCCACCATGCACGCCTTTCCCAGTTTCCCTGAAGCGATTGAGGCAGCTGCCCTACAAGTCTGAAGTTCAAAAGAGGGTTCCCTGAACCTCAGAGGGCGCGTTTCTTACACTTTGCCCCAGAAGTGTTTTGAGGCGGTTGCAGGTGGCAGGAGAGTAGCCTTCATAGTCGTTATTGCAGAAAATGTAGGCGCGTTCGTAGTGGCTCTGGTTATTCCGAAGCACCTCTGCCCAGCGTTGAAGGTGTTCCTGCTTGGGGATTTGTGTCTCTTTGTGGTTCTCAAAGGAGCCATGCTTTCCAATAAGTCGCAAATAGACGAAATCGGTTGTGAGTTCAAACCGACGTGGCATACCGAAATAGTCGGCGGAGGCGAGGGCAACATTATGGCTCCGCAACAACTCCGAAACGTCGCTTGTGATGAGGCTTCTATGTCGGAACTCCATCGCAAACCTTTGCCCCTCCTGTTGGAGACCCCCAAGTTTGGGAAGCAGGGTTTCCAGTGCAGAAAGCTCGTTGCGGGTGAAGGAGGGTGGCATCTGGAAGAGGATTGCACCACACTTCTCTTTGAGGCTAGACATGACTCGTAGGTACTCGGCGAGAGGAACCTCAACATCGCGTAGACCCATATCGTGCGTAAGCAAACGCGGCACTTTTGGGCAGAACCGAAACGATACGGGGGTGGTCTGATACCACTTCTGAACCTGTGTTTGGCGCGGTGTGCCGTAGAAGGTGCTATCGATCTCCACGGCGTCGAAAGTTTGGGCATAGATGGGTAGCGATTCGCGTAAGGGAACGCGGGTAGGGTAGAATACTCCCGACCAATCGGCGTAGTTCCAGCCCATTGTGCCGATATAGAGCGGTACGGCGAGCGGCGCGGATTCGATTTCTGGCACGAGTGCGTCCTTCCACAAGAACGGCAAAAACCGTTCGCTTCATCAACAAATTAGGAGTGTAGAGAATACCAAATGAGTAGAGCGATAGTGTTGGCTTCTGGGGGCATGGATTCCTGCGTGACGACGGCTTTGGCGAAAGCAGATGGGCACGATCTCTGTTTGCTTCATGTGAATTATGGACAGAGAACAGAGCGCAAGGAAGCCAATGCCTTCCATGCCCTTGCGGATCACTATGCTGTTCCACCCAAGCAACGCTTTATTTGCTCCATTGCACACCTTTCGGCAATTGGGGGTAGCAGCCTGACAGATTCTCGTATCCCTGTCTCAGATGCCGACCTCGAAAACACCGAAATCCCCACCTCCTATGTCCCTTTTCGGAACGCGCATTTTCTCTCTATTGCAACCTCTTGGGCAGAGGTGAACGAGGCGGAGGCGATCTATATCGGCGCGGTGTATGAGGACAGTAGCGGTTATCCCGACTGTCGCCCTGAGTATTACGCCGCCTTCAACGAACTGATTCGCTTGGGAACCGCTGAAGGCAATATCCGTATTATTACGCCCATTATCTATCTCAAAAAAGAGGAGATAATACGGAAAGGCGTGGAATTGAATGCCCCGCTACACCTCACTTGGAGCTGTTACAAGAGCGAGGATGTGGCGTGTGGAGTGTGCGATAGTTGCGCCTTACGATTGCGTGGTTTTCAAAGGGCAGGGGTGGAAGACCCGATTTCGTATGCGACTCGACCTTCGTATTTGTGACCCTCTCCCTCACCCTCCCAGAAACAGAGAGGGAATCTTGTGCCATGAAAATTGAGGGCAGAGGTGCTCTAGGAGGGGTAAGGAGAGGGCTTGAGGAATGTCTCTAGGGGGTGCCAACTATAGACCCACAAAGAGGCACTGTACCCATACTCTTCCTCTTCTCTTTCGCCGACCTGTGTTCCACCAATCGCTTCGTAGAACTTTTGGGCAGAGGTGTTGGCTTGTAGCACGGTGAGTTGAAGTGCCTCTGCACCTCTCGGTTTGAGTTGTTCGAGGATAGCATAGAGCAGTCGGTGTCCGATTCCTTGCCGTTGATGACTCGATAGAATGTAGAGAACATGGACTTCAATGGCGCGTTGTTTGGGATCGACGAAACCCTCGGTGAGCCTTCCAAAGCACATCCCAACGATCTCACCTGTTTCGCTCTCTGCCACATAGAGCGACATTTCGCAGTTCTCAGTCGCTTCGATCTCGCGCAGACATCGCTCCCAGTTTTGGCGGGATATGTCTACTGTCCATTGCTCTCTACGCGCTTGAAGCTCTCCTTCTGCAATCTGCCCTTTGTGAGATTCCATGAAGGTTGTCACGAGGCAGTATGCCAGACCTTGCGCGTCTTCTAGTTTTGCTTCCCGAATGATCATCGTTTTACCGCTTTTCCTCTGGTGAGTTGAATTGCACTTTGGCGATTTATGTTGTGCCAGTATTGGCTCTCCTAAAGCATTTATGACAGAGTATTACTGTCTGGTGTGGCTCGCCGTCCAAACCCCATGGCATTTACTTTAAATGCTCTCCGGGAGTGCGAGTGTATTCATAGGTGAGGGTGGGATCGTAGTTCCGTATAGCCTCTGGTATCTCTCCACGCCACCAACTTGGAACCTGCGGACAGGGGAAAATCGAGTGCCATTGTAGCACAAGCGTGCGACGGTCTGGGGTACTGTTGCCACGGGCGGCGTGCAATACACGGGCATCATTGATCACCAGATCACCGGCTTTCACAGGAACATCTATCGCGTCGGGGTGATCCTGAAAAGCCGGGTGCGACAAATCCGTGATTGCCTGTATTTCGGGTCCATGTGCGGGAGGGAGCAGGTCGTGCAGGGGGATACGTTTGCGGTGTGTGCCGGGGATAATTCGCAAACAGCCGTTCTCCAGCGTTGTATCTGTCGTATAGTACGAGAGAAAAATCCTCGTGGGCCACGGCGAGGTGGCTTCGGGATGATTCCAGTTCAGCATATCCTGATGCCAGTAGAGCGGAAGCCCGAAAGGGGGCTTGCTCAGGATAATAATCATGTCGTCGGGCTTTTGTCCCTCTAAACCAAGCAAACGACAGACCTCCCACGCCTCTGGAATATCTATCAGCCTATCCACAATCGGAGAGAATTCGGCGCAGTGTACGGCGCGAGGTGTCCCTTGCAAGCGCATCGCGCCAACATGGAAATCGCTCCCCTGATAACGGTGCTTTGGGTCTACCTTTCGCCTGTCCAATAAGTCGTCGGAAAAGGCGCGAACCTCTTCGAGTTGTTCCCCACGCAAAACCCCCGGCACAATACAGAAGCCATCGTTTACGAGTTGATCACGTTTCTGTAGAGCCTCTTCTTGTGAAAGCAACGGCGTTGTCATTTTCTCTCTCCTCCAGGACCTCTATACGTCCGAAATAAGGTCTTCCAGCAGTTGCGCCGAAAGGTTCTCTGTCTGGTTCGGCACATCGGTATTTTCGAGGGCTTCTGCCAAAGCACCTGCACGCTCTTGCGCCAATTCACGCAGATAGAGTCGCACCAACGCACAAACTCTGTTCTGCTCCTCTTGAGTGGCACTCAGAAAGACTTGTGCATCCCTCTCTTCCAACTCCAAAGTAATGCTTGCCATCGGTTCTCCCTGTGCCTCCTAATCTCCTCGGTAGATCACTTCGCTTGTGCAGGTCTCGTGGACAACTACGAGGCTGAGCAAGGGAAGCGTCGGCTTCATCTTCTGCCATATCCAAATCGCGATGTTCTCACTTGTCGGGTTCTCCAGCCCCTCAATATCGTTCAAGTAGTTGTGATCCAGCAGATCGAGGAGAGTGCTGAAGCGGGCTTTGATCTCCGCCAAGTCCATCACCCAACCCAAAACCGGATCGACCTCTCCTGTGATGTGCAGGTCTACTTGAAACGAGTGCCCGTGAAGCCGTCCGCATTTATGCCCATCGGGTACATTCGGCAAGTGGTGTGCCGCCTCAAATTTGATCTTCTTAACGATTTCCATGTGCTTACTTCTCTCCAAAAAGATGGCTCAAAACGTCCTTATCGCCTGTGATTGCGAGGGGGATAATCCCCTTTGGATCGACAATGAGCAATTTGGGGTTCCCTTTCGCAACGATTCGAAATGGAGTTCTCTCTCCCGTTACGTCGATAGTTTCGGTACTGTTCCCCGCCTCTGCCTCCAAGTACAAAGGGAGGCGCAGACGATACACACTCTTCGGGTCTTGAACAACACTGCCCGTTACCACTATGTTGCCCCCCTCTTGTATTGCCTGCACGCTTTCTAGGCGAGGTTGTGGAAGCCCCGTGCGCTCCGTCCACTGTGAGAAGAACCAACGGTAGTCTTTGCCCGTCACTTGATTGACCACCTTCTCAAAATCTTCCCACTCCACCACATCCCCCAAAGCGTGATTCTTGAGGAAGGTTTGGCAAGCGCGGAGGAGAGTCGCACGTCCTAACTCGGCATTCAGAACCCCCAGAACAAGGCTCCCTTTGCCATACCCCACAGAGCTATGGGAGTTGCTATCGGTGCTGTAGCCTTGACTGACGGGAACTTTTGAGTAGGCGTCCTTCATCCGTTTGCGACTCGCAAAGAGTGTATCGGCACCTCGGTTCATGGGAGGGTTTTTGATAGAGCGAAATAGATTATCGGAGAAACTGGCGAACGACTCATTCCACATCGCTTTGGTATAGGTGCAGTTTAGCATCCCACCCCACCACGTGTGTGCGACCTCATGTGTGATCGCTCCTAAGGCTCCACTGGCAAACGTTGCGAACGAATAGCCCTCCAGTGCGCCACCAAATGGACCCGCCGACTCAACCACGCTATACCGTGAATAGGGGTAGGGGGCAAAGTTTGTGCTGAACCAGTGCAAACTGTCCGAAGTCTCCTGAAGGAGTTCCTGAACCTGTTTCTCTGCACGTGCTTTCCGCAAGTACAAATAGACATTGACACCCTGCATCCGCTTGGTGTGAACAATATATTTCCCCATATCGAGGGTCAATATCGAGTGCGGAATCTTGTTTTGGAAGGTGACTGTCCAAGTTCCATCGGTATTTTTCGCACGAGAAATAATCTCGCCGTGCGTCATTGCCTGCCAACCAAGAGGAGGAGTGGTCGTCAAGGTGAGCGTAACGGGCAGGCGTGCGATATGAGGCAACCAGTAGGAGTTGAGCGTTAGCTCTTCCGGCATAATAAAGTCGCTTCCTCGGTGTGACACCTTGCCAGAGTACTCTACATCGATCTTCGCTTTCTGCTCTTCGGGAGGAAAGAGAATGATGAAGCCACCGGAACGAAACGAGAGCAGAGTTTTGCCGTTGCTGGTCATCGTTTTTATGTTGAAATCGGGAGATATCCGGAGAATACAGAACTCGTTGCGCGTTATACTGGTGCGCTCAAGGGTAAATCTATCATGAAGTCGAATGAACTGTTTCTCTGGCTCTGGAAATACCTTCACCTGATGATCTGTCACACGAAAGCCGAGTGTATCGGTCTCTTTGATCTCTTCACCCACAAGGGGCTTGCCGTTCTGCTCATAGACGGGGTAGATATGATCCCCTTCTGCCTCACAGGTTTGCCATTTCGAGAAGGTTAGGAAATAGCGAAGAGTGGGAGAGGTGGGCATCTTGACGGAGAAAACGTCTAAGTCCCATTTTGTGCTAGCGGTGTCTTTGAACCATGCGAAACGACTCTCCGCACTCTCTTTCGCAAAACTGTTCAATTGAGAGGGAGAGCGTTTTTCCAGTGCCAATTTCGCTTCTGTCAAAAGCGGTTGGAAATTGAGGGGTTTACCTGCCTGTGCAGAGACGGGAGACGGCTCCAAGAGGAGGCACAGAAGTAGCATTAATGTTAGAGAGAGGGCATTGCGAAATGAGGTTTGCATATTACTTTCTCTTCTGGTATGATGGCGTTAGTCGGTCTGTTTGGGAGGTGTGAAAATGCCAGGGAACAAGATGAACGAATCCTTTGTCGCATGGGCATTGCTGTCCGCGCTTTTTGCGGGTATGACGGCAGTATTGGGCAAGAAGGGGGTTGAGGGGATACCCTCTAACCTTGCCGTTGCCATTCGGGTTTGTGTGGTACTGGTTTTCGCTATTGGGGTCGCCTTTGCGACGCACCAGACGCAGTTCGCAACTGTATCGAAACGGGGTTTGCTCTTTTTGGGGCTCTCTGGGATCATGACGGGAGCCTCGTGGCTCTGCTACTTTCGCGCCCTTCAACTGGGTCCTGTATCGCGTGTTGCACCCATAGACAAACTGAGCTTTGTGATCGCGATGTTGCTTGGAATCGCCTTTTTGCGAGAGCGTCCTCCCGTCCATGTTTTGATGGGAGCGGGGTTAGTCGTGGTGGGTGTCCTGCTAACGCTGCGCCCCTAGAATCTGCGCCAGATATGTATTTAGCCCCTCCCCAAAGGATGAGGAGGGGACAATAACACGGAGAACGCTAAGGCTTGACTTCTGCCTCTACCTTTTTTCTGCGCTTGAAGGGGGTGCGGAGGACGATGGTCTTATAGTCCAGTCCTGCGGCAGTGAGTGCCTTATCCCAACTATCGAAACGGCGTCTTGCTGCTGTGATGAGCGTGATGTCATACGCCTCCATGCTCTTGGCATTCATGTCAATGCCCTTCTCATGTATCTCTTTTAGTTTGGTCTTGATTGTCTCTTCATCCCACTCCCGATAACGACGAATGGTACTGTAGTTCAGCCCTGCGGCGTTGACAGCTCCCCGCCAAGAGCCAAAATGCTTGCGCTTGGTAGCGGCAGCTGCGAGTTGAGGGGCAATCACTGTGCTGACGTTTCTCCAGCTAAGGTCTTCGCCTTTCGCGTGTAGGTCTTGAATCTCTTCCAATATTCGCTCTTTGCTCCAAGAACGGTAGCGACGAATCTCTTCGTAATCCAACCCTGCATACTCGATAGCGGCGTGCCATGAGCCAAAATAGCGGGTTGCTGCTCGGAGGAGTGCCACGTTCTGCTCTGCAATGGTGGCATAATTTAGGTTTATGCCTGCCTCATGTACCTTGCGAATCTCTTCTGCAATCGTATCTTTATTCCATTTACGCACGGATGAAAGTTCCTTCCCTTCTGTATTCGCCTCAAATGTAGGCGGTTCAATTCTGAAAACCAACAGTAACGCGCTCCTCAAACTCCCTGCAAGGCTCCCGTTCAAGGAAGTCTGTAGGAGAGCGATATGTTTTATAGACTGCGCCCGACGGCTTCTGCCACGGGACGCAACTCCTTCATTAGCTGTACAAAATGCTCACATGTGAGCGATTGCGCTCCGTCTTTGAGTGCTTGCTCTGGGTGTGGGTGGACTTCTATAATCAGTCCATCTGCACCTACTGCAACCGCCGCCTTCGTGAGCGCGAGAACGAGGCTCCTTTTGCCCGTACCCTGCGAGGGGTCTACGATAACGGGCAGGTGAGTGAGCTCCTTGAGAGCAGGAACGGCGGAAAGATCGAGGGTATTGCGGGTATATGTCTCGAATGTACGTATTCCGCGCTCGCAAAGCATCACATTGGTGTTGCCTCCGAGTAGGATGTACTCTGCCGCCTGTAACCACTCCTCGATTTTTGCCGACATACCTCGCTTCAACATTACGGCAGTGCGCGACTTGCCAGCTTCGCGAAGCAGATCATAGTTTTGCATATTTCGCGTTCCAATTTGCAGTATATCTGCATATTGGCTCACAAGTTCCACATTACGAACGTCCATGACCTCCGTAATGACCTGCATCTCCAGTTTGTTGGCGATGTCTCGCAGGATTTTTAAGCCCTCCACTCCTAGCCCTTGGAAGGAGTAGGGGGAGGTGCTAGGCTTGTAGGCTCCACCCCGCAGGATGGTGGCTCCTGCATCACGGCAGGCTTTTGCCGATTCCCATGTTTGTTCATAGGTCTCGACGGTACAGGGACCCGCCATAATCGCGATCTGGTTTCCTCCAATAGGAATCCCATTCACATCGATCACGGTGTCTTCGGGCTTGTAGTCTCTGCTTGCAAATTTGTAGGGGCGCAAAATGCCTATTACCTGTTCTACATAGGGGAGAGCCTCCAGAGACTCCATATAGCGTGCCTTATCGGCTTCTGGAACCCCAACCGCTCCAATGACGGTACGCTCTGAGCCATAGATAGGGTGTACGCCATAGCCCCAATCTTGAATGCGACTCTCCACATCTTGAATCTGTTCTGCGGTGGCATGGTTTGCCATTACAACGATCATCCGTCGACCCCTTCTAGTTCTTTCGCCATCTGTGCAGAGTGCCGTTCCCATGCCGCGATTACGGTGTCGTCAAAGGGATCGTTGTCGGAGTTCTCGATTTTCCCTCGCTCCTCCAGCCATGCCACAGTGCGCCGAACACCCTCCACCCAAGAAATGGTGTATTTGAAGCCGAGATCGGCAATGGCGGCGGAGTTGTCGAATACGCTAGGGTACTGAAAAATATCGATGCTAATACCAGCGCGTTTTGGTGCGAATTTCGCCAGCAGGTCGGTGGGAATATGCACGATTTTGGGGGCAGGGGCATTCAGTGCCTTCGCTACGCCTTCGTGATACCGATTCCATGTCATCCACTCTTCGCCTGTGACGTTGTAGAACTTGCCGTATGCCTTTGGGTTTCCTATGGCTCCAATAAACCCATGCGCCACATCGTCGATATGGCAGGCTGCCCACAGGCACGATCCGTCTCCATGTACGATGATCGGTTTGCCTTTCCGAATCCGATCCAGATAGGTGGTATTCCAGCCGAGGGTGTGAACAATGGTTCCCCCTTCGCCGTAGGTTTGAGAGGGGCGCATGATCGTGACGTTGAAATCGCCTCGTGCGTGTGCTTCCATGAGAAGGTCTTCGATTTTGCCCTTGTTTGCACCATACGATCCGATGGGAGCGCGTGGCTCATCCTCGCGAATGGGATAGTGAACTGCGGGACCCCCGTAGGCACAGACGGTACTGCAAAAGATCAACTGACCAATGCGTCCCTTAAATGCGCGGATCACGCTATGCGCGTCATCGGGAGAAAAGGCGACCATGTCTATGACAGTGTCAAAAGGACCTGCGTCCTGCATTTGTGCCTCAAAAGCGGCGTATTCACGCCGATCTCCAGTAATGACCTTCGCGCCTTCTGGTATCCGCGCTTCGCTCTTACCACGGTTGTAGAGCGTAACATCGGCTCCTGCTTCGAGGAGTTGGCGCGAGATGGAGGTGCTGATCAGTCCAGTCCCTCCAATAATGAGAGTTTTCATTGGGTTGTATCTCCGTCTTTCATTCGGGTTTTAAGGGCACGTCGTGGCGTTGTCGGTTGTGCCATGTGCAGAGATGGGTTAATCCGCTTGCTTGCGCCATATCGGCAGCATCTTGGTAACGATGCCCCAATTTGTCGGGGTGGTGTCCATCGGAACCAATGGAGAGTAACCTACCCCCTTGTGCCACATAGAGATCGATTGTCTCTTGCGTGGGATAGGTCAATCCAACATGGTGTAGACCCGCCGTATTGATCTCCAAAGGAACTTCATGGGCGATCATGCTCTGGAAAAGCGCGTTCAGTGCGTCTTGATACTGAAGGGCAATGTAGGAGCCATGTGCGCCAATTCCGCGCCGGTTTGCGTACTCTAGGTGTCCTAAAATGTCGATTAGACCGCTCTCTACCGAATCGCGCACCGCTTGAAAGTAGTCTTGGTAGGCTTCGTTTGCGTTGCGGGTTGCGTTATAGGCAGGAGTCATGATCATCTGCTTATCGACATAGTGTACACTCCCGATCACAAAATCGAAAGGGTGGGAGTCCAGATAGTTCGCGATCTTGTCTTCAAACCACCGCTGATAGTCTACCTCAACCCCAGCGCGAATCTTGAGTGCATCTCCAAATGTGGTGCGTGCCTGCTCCATCTCCGTCATATAGGCATCATAATCAAAGTATGCGACTACAGGGTCCTCTGGATCAAAATCTTTATGCTCGGAAAAACCGATCTCGTCTAGCCCAATCTCGATGGCGCGAACGCACTGGTCGTGTATGGAGGCTTGACCATCGTGGGAGCGGAACGAGTGGACCTGATAATCTATGGCGTAGTAACCCGCGATCATGTGTTATGACCCTTTTGCGGGTGAACATCGATCTGGGCACGAACAAGATCGGACGAAGTGCTGTAGTTCACATACACCGATTTCCATTCCGTGCAGTAGTCCATCGCCATCCAACCCGCTTCCCTATGCCCATTCCCTGTCTGTTTCACTCCTCCAAAGGGGAGTTGTATCTCGGCGCCACTGGTCGGTAAATTGATATAGACGATGCCCGCTTCCAGTTCTTGAATGGCGCGGAAAGCACGAGAAAGGTCTTGAGTGTAGAGCGAGAGTGAGAGACCGTAGAGCGTCCCGTTGGCAATGGCGAGAGCCTCTTCAAAACTAGAAACCTCAATAATTCCCGTCACGGGACCAAATATCTCCTCCTGTGCGATTCGCATCTGGGGAGTCATGGAGTCGAAGAGAGTAGGGGCATAGAAACATCCCTTCTCAAAGCCGCCCTCCGAGAGAATTTTGCCCCCTGTCAGGAGTTTTGCGCCTTCGCGTTGCCCCAATTCAACATAGCTGTGGATGCGATCCAGTTGCGCACGATTGATGACGGGACCCATCTGCGCTTCTGGGTTGGTTCCTGCCTCCACACGGAAGCTCGCGACTTGGCTCAACAGGGCATCTCGAAACTTCTGATGCACATCCCGATGCACAATAAGCCGACTGGCTGCTGTACAACGCTGACCGGAGGTTCCGTAGGCACTCCACAAGGCTCCTTTTACCGCCAAATCTATATCGGCATCGTCCAGAACGACGATCCCATTTTTGCCTCCCATTTCACAACTGACGCGCTTGAGCAATGCCCCACAACGGGAGGCGATTTGGCGTCCTGTTGCCGTGGAACCGGTGAAGGAGATCGTTGTAACGCCTTGAGACTCTACAAGGGCGGCTCCCGCTTCTTGTCCATACCCTGTCACAATGTTGACCACACCGGTTGGAATGCCTGCCTCCACCAAGAGGCGCACAAACTCAATGGCAAGTTGGGGCGTGTCTTCGGCAGGCTTGAACACAATGGTATTACCGGCAAGCAGGGCAGGGAACATTTTCCAACTGGGGATCGCAATGGGGAAGTTCCAAGGGGTGATGAGACCCACCACTCCGACGGGAACTCGTTGCGCCATGCAGTAGATGTCTCGGCGTTCGGAGGGGACGACGCTTCCGAAGGGCATGCGTCCAAAGGCGGCGATGTAATATGCCATGTCAATGGCTTCTTGCACGTCACCCCGCGCCTCCACAAGCACCTTTCCCATCTCCTCCACCATAAGGATGGAGAGCCTCTCTTTGTGCTTTTCGAGGAGTTGCCCCATACGAAAGAGTATTGCGGCGCGTTCGGGGGGAGGAGTGCGTCGCCAGTCTGGATAAGCGTTTTGTGCCGCAGCAACTGCCGCCTCAATGTCCTGCGCCTCTGAGCGGGCATAGATTCCGATAATGTGAGAGAGGTCTGCGGGGTTCCGGGATTCAAAGGTGCTTCCTGAGGCAGAGGGGAGCCACTTTCCACCGATAAGGTTGGTTACGCCGTCCATGCTAGGCGTTTCTCCTTGCATCCGTGTCTCGAATAATATTGCTCACGCCCGTCTTATTAAATCCTTTGAACCCTTCCCAACGCTGTAGTATTTCGAGGTGGCTTCCTGCCGCACCACGTGTGAGGAATTGGTCTCCCTCTGTGCTTGTCAGAAGCCTCTTTTCAACCAGTGGTTGAATGCGACTCGCGGGAACTGCCCACGTTTCAGCAACGGTGAACGCCTGCTTGAGCATCGGTAGATTGGTGAATGGGGGCATGACCGGATGACCATTCGCCTCCAGAAGCGACTTTGAACGCTCAAAGTCGAATTCACATTCGAGGTGGTGCATTCCCGCTTCAGCGATACTGCTTGTGTGGAGAGCGCACCATAGCCCAATGGTTCCCAGTGTGTCCCGTTCGGGCAGTGTCACGCTTGCAAAGTCTATGTCCAATTCCTCTGGGGCAATATCGACATCGGCAAAAAGGACGACGCGACTGATAGGGTGTTCCAGTACTTGTGCTCCCCAACCCGCCTCCGCACCGGCATAGAACCGTTCGCGGGTTATAAATCCGAGTGTCTTGAAGAGTTGGATGAGGGCGCGAAACGAGGCACGAGAGGAGCGATAAGTGTGGTGATCGTGGTTTGCCCAACCGATTCCAATTTTCTGTTGCTGTGCATATTGCCACTGTGCGGCACGATTGCGGGGCAGATAATAGTTCCGCTCTGCTAAAAAGAACTCATCTGTGGCACGACCTGTGCCAAATTCCATGACAATCTCATGCGCGAGCTTTGTGGTCTGTTCCAAAACTTCTGCCTCATCCCCCGTTCGAGGGCGGTGGGCAAGTTTCTCACGAATCAAGGCGAGCTTCCCTGCTTCCTCTGGCGAAAGGGTTCCGGGGGCAAAGCCGTTGTACCCTTGTCGGGTGATGGGCATGAGTTCCCCTGCTTGCAGAGTGAGATGGGCGCACTGATAACCGCTGTCTATCTCTCCATGGCAGGCATCGAGTGCTAGGGCGTTCGCCTGAGCAAAGTCTTCGATACTCTCTACGAGCAGGGCAAGACAGGGGGTAGTTCGCTTGGATTTGAAACGAAGGGCAGGCAGACGCGCTCCGGGGTGCTTCCATACTCGATCTCCCTCTGGCATCTCGATTTCAACCAGTCCCAGTGTGGGGAGTTTCGCTTTCAGTGTGGGGTCTTCGGGGAGTATCCAGTGATCCACGAGGTTCTGGATTCGGACTCCTGCCGTAATCCAAAATCTCTCTTCGAGTTCGGCAAGGAGGGGGTTAGCAATAGCGAATGTACGAAACAGGTCTTCAAAGAGGGAGGCGGCTTCGGGAACACGGCTCCAAACATCGGTGGTACTCATGGCAACTTTTGGAGGGAACGGCTCTGTTCCCCTTCTCCTTCACATAGGCAGATACTTCTCCTCTATTATACCTTAGTTTGCACCTGCGCCTATCGCTCTTTTGGGAGAACTTTTCATCGTGGGAGAGAGGTGTGTCCGTTATCTACTGTAATGGGGGCAGGAAAACGTTTGCGCTGTCGCGAACAATGAGAGAAGTAGTCGGTATATCTGGGGCTTGGAAAGGGGTAAAGCACGATGGCAGAGTTGAGTGCTTTTGTGACAGGGGCAGATCGTGGGCTTGGCTTAGGGTTGACCAAGCGGTTGCTGGAGCGTGGCTTCTTGGTTTTTGCGGGAGAGTTTGGTATCGACCCTAGCGGTTTGAACGAGGTTGCGGAAGAGTACGGTTCCCGCTTAAAGCGTATCCCGATTGATGTGAGTAGCGATGTATCTGTGATGCGCGCCGCCGATAAAGTGCGAGAGGGGTGTCCTCATCTCGACTTGCTCATCAACAACGCGGGCATCCTCGGTGACTACACCGCCACTCTGAGCGATCCTCTGGATTTTTCGCAGATGTTGCAGGTCTACAACGTCAACGCGGTGGGTCCTTTAAGAGTAGCTCAAGCCCTCTTTGGGCATCTTTGCAAGGGCAGCCTGAAGAAACTGGTCAATATTTCCTCAGAGGCGGGCAGTATGCAACAGTCCGCGCGAATCAACCGCAAAGCCCGCTACGGTTACTGTATGTCTAAGGCGGCGATCAATGTTGAGACCGTCATTCTTGCCAATCATGCGCGGGACTTTGGGATCGAGGTGTACCTCATCGATCCGGGCTGGGTGCGTACCTATATGCACGGCGAGAAGAATCTGAATGCGAAGCAAGAGCCTGAAGAGACGGCGCAGGATATTCTTGCGACGGTTCTAGATCGTCCCAAACCGGAGTATCTCTATATGACGCATACAGGCAAACTCTACGATTGGTAATACCTCTAGGCTCGTGGCATCTGCTTGCCTAATACATCTATTTCGAGCTTTTGAAAGCCTTGTTTATCTCTTCTCCCGCCGACTTCAAGCCCTCACCGATTGCCTTACCAATACCTTTACCGATTTCCCCCAAAAATCCACCGAGTGATCCTGCCGGGTCTTCAAAGTCGATGGTGAGAACGACCTCTTTATCTGCCCCCACCGCGATCCCATAGACACGCCACTGCCCCGACTCCTGCCGTAAAAGCACCTTGAGGGTTCCTTTCTTATCTTTATCACCCTCCGAGCGCAATGTGACTTCTGCTTTGTCGTCGTGAATAGCGGTCTCCGAAGCGGTGAGAGGCTCATCTTTGGAGTGAGAGTCGTTGGACCAAACCTGATTTGATCCCTTCATATTTTCGCGTGCCTTCTCGGTAAGCAGGGCGAGTGTTTTCTCTTTTTCGTTGTGCTTGGCGGCATCAATGAATTGAAGGGAGACATTTTCAGGGCTGTTTGAGTTTTTACACCCAATGAGTGATAGAGTGAAGAGCATGGCTAGAAGCACGATAAGGTTACGGAAGGGCATGGTTTTGATCCTTTTATTGACAAACGCTACTAGGGGTACGGTAGATTGTGCGGGGTGGTTTCATAACGATCTGTTTTGCATGTTGGCTCCCACAAACACGTTAGAGCGTCTCGCCGGGGTGTTCAAGGTTTAGCGTTTTGGCGGTTCTTCGGTCTTCACCCACGGAAACCCCATAGATACGCCACTGTCCTGTCTCCTTGCGTAGAAGCCACCTTAACGAGCCATTCTCTCTGTCGCCTTCTACGTGAAAAGTTACTTCCGCCTGATCTCCACGAACCTCTGTATTCGAGATTCTGTAAGACTTATCAAAAGCCCAAGGTTGTGGAGACCATACTCTATTTTGCCTTGATTGTGCTGTGAGACAGTCTAAAGCTCTCTCTCTGTCCGCATGTTTGAGAGCATCGATGAACTGAAGCGTGACATTCGCTGGATTATTCGAATTATTGCACCCTACGAGTGGCAGTAGGAATAAAGTGGCTAGTAGTGCGATTACCGTTCATCGGGACATTGGTGCTGAACTTTCATAATCAAGTGCTATATGGGGTACGGTAAAAGAGAAAAGGCGGTTTCAAAACCAAAGCCCCCCCACCAAAGATTGGAGAGGGGGCGAAGTAGGATTCCTACTATACCTGCTTATACAGGGCGGTGAATTTTCGTTTGCTCATTGGGAACGCTGTCCAAGGGTTGTTTGCGTTCGCGCTTAATGATCCCAATCTTGCGAAGTAGCCCCTGAACGGGATCGAAGTAGTCGTCTGCTACACGCTCCTTGAGAGGAATAATCGCGTTATCGGTGATGTGAATATGCTCTGGGCAGACCTCCGTACAGCACTTGGTGATATTACAGAAGCCCACACCGCCCTCATTCTTTAGTTGCTCACGGCGGTTCAGATTATCCATCGGGTGCATCTCAAGACTTGCGATCTTCACCATCTGGCGGGGACCAAAGAAGCCATCGGTTCTTTGGTGTTCTCGTAGAACATGGCAGACATCCTGGCATAGAAAGCACTCGATACACTTGCGGAACTCCTGAACCCGATCCACATCTATCTGCTGTAGATTGAACGGCTTGTCAGCGTACTCTGGCTTGGGAACCAGTGGCGGAATTTTTGAAGAGACCCTATAGTTCCAAGAGACATCGGTAACGAGGTCTTTGATAATGGGGAAGGTGTGCATTGGAGTGACAATGATCTCTCCACCCGCATAGTCGTCTACCTGCGCTTTGCACATAAGGCGAGGCATTCCGTTTATCTCGGCACTACAGGAGCCACATTTTGCGGCTTTACAGTTCCAACGGCAGGCAAGGGAGGGTTCTTGATTCCTCTGAATGTGGTGAATCGCATCTAAAACGACCATGTGAGGAGATTTCGGCACCTCGTAGGTGTGCAATTCTCCCCCCTCTGCATCCCCACGGTAAACTTTGAGAATGATGGTATCTGCCATAGCTATTTTTGCTCCTCAACAAGGGCTTGTAGGCGATCAGGAAGCGGGTCGAGAGGACGTGCCTCGATCTGTGCCTGCTCTCCGTTCTTCCATGCAACGAGGTTGAATTTGCCCCAATGCTCGTTATCCAATTTGGGGTAATCGAGTCTCCATTGCGCTCCACGACTCTCTTTGCGTTGGAGAGCGCAACGAACAATAATCTCGGAGGTGCGCAGCATGAAGCGCACATCGCGTGCGGCGTGCCATCCCGGATTGAAGCGACGATCCCCGCCAATGCTCAGATGCTTGGCGCGTTGTTGGAGCGATAATATCGCCTCTAGGGCATGATTAAGCCCCTCTTCTGTTCGCGCTATCATGCAGTTCTTCTGCATCTCCTCCTGCAAATCTTGGTGGATGGCGTAGGGACTCTCTCCCCCTTTATCCACGAGAGGAGACATCAGCAGTGCCAACTCTTCCGTGATCTGGCTTTCGTCTATGTTGCCAAGCGTTGTCTGTTTTGCAAATGCGGCGGCGGCATCTCCTGCTCGTTTTCCAAACACGATAATGTCCGAAAGGGAGTTACCTCCCAAGCGGTTTGCACCGTGTAGTCCTCCGGCAACCTCTCCTGCCGCAAACAGACCGGGAACGGTGGAAGCGCACTCTTCTGGAGTCACACGAATGCCCCCCATCGTATAGTGAATGGTGGGATAGACCTCCATCGGCTCTTTGGTGATGTCCACGTTGCCAAGTGCGTGGAACTGCTCATACATGGACGGGAGTTTGCGTTTGATATAG
Organism: Chthonomonas calidirosea; assembly: GCA_945878775.1. Classification (GTDB taxonomy): domain Bacteria; phylum Armatimonadota; class Chthonomonadetes; order Chthonomonadales; family Chthonomonadaceae; genus CAIJLM01. The sequence goes on along the minus strand of CAMCUQ010000041.1, from coordinate 2,518 downwards.
GCAGCTCCGCGATGCGTAACATCGAGGTAGACACCACCATGCTCACTACCGCGCCCTGCTTCCACCTCGCGATAGATCGCACGCGCAACAACATCACGCGGGAGGAGTTCTGGTGGACGGCGATTGTTCTTCTTATCGTCTAACCAACGTGCCGCCTCTTCGGGTGTTTCTGCAAACTGTCCTTTGTAGAGGGCAGGCGTATAGTCGGGGTTGAACATGAATCGTTCGCCCTTGCTATTTCTGAGTATTCCGCCCTCGCCACGGACACCCTCAGTTACCAATATACCGCGCATTCCGGGGGGCCACACCATACCCGTCGGGTGAAACTGAACCATCTCCAGATCGAGAAGCTCTGCACCCGCCGCATACCCCATCATCAAACCGTCGCCCGTACCTTCCCAAGAGTTTGAGGTGTATTTGAACATCCGCCCCCAGCCTCCTGTTGCCATAACGATAGCTTTGGCACGAAAAACAACGAGTTTGCCTGTCTCGCGATAGTAGCCGAATCCGCCCACAACACGGTCTCCCTCTTTGAGCAGTTTGGTGAGAACGACCTCCATATGGACGTTCATTCCCACTCCAACGGCTTTATCTTGGAGGGTACGGATAAGCTCCAAACCGGTTCGGTCTCCGACATGGTTCAGTCGGCGGTATTTGTGTCCTCCAAACGGGCGTTGGGCAATTTTGCCTTCGGGTGTTCTATCGAAAACCGCGCCATACTGTTCGAGTTCGAGCACCCGCTCAGGAGCCTCTTTCGCAAAGATTTCCACAGTGCGCCAGTTATTGAGGAAGCCTCCGCCCTTCATGGTATCCACGAAGTGAACTTGCCAGTTATCCGGCTCTTTGCTTCCATCTAGGGAGGTCATATTTCCAAGGGCAGCGGCAACTCCTCCCTCTGCCATAACGGTATGTGCTTTACCCAAAAGGGATTTACAGATCACGCCCACATTGCATCCCGCTTCACGGGCAGAGATCGCGGCGCGTAAGCCCGCTCCTCCTGCACCAATGATCAGCACATCATATTCAAATAGATCGTAGGGTTCCATCAGATCGCTTTCTCTCTAAGTATCAGAAGAATCGTATATCGGTAATCACCTTGGTGGCAAGCAGATAGACGTAGATGTCTGTGACGAGGACAGAGATAAGACTAGCCATCGCCCAATTTCCATGTCGCTCATTCAGAAAACTGACCTTTGCCCATAGCCCATAGCGGGTTTTGTTCATTGCAGAGCAAGAGTAGCAGTCTTGTCCGCCTCCAATGAGGTGACGCCATGAGTGACATGAAAAGGTGTACAGAGTGAGAAGAAGCACGTTCACCAAAAAGATAAGACTTCCAATCCCCATACCAAGACGCCCCTCAAAGAAGAACGCTTTAATTGCATCTATCCAAAGCATAATCATGAAGAGTGCTGCTGCATAGAAGGCGTAGCGGTGGAAGTTCATCGCCACAAAAGGAAAGACACGCTCACCGGTATACTTTTTCCAACGTAGTTTATAGAGGGGTTCTGGCTCTTTGACCGCACAGGCTACAGGGTCGGCAGCAAAGGATCGATAGAGGGCTTTGCGGTAGTAGTAGCACGTCATTCGGAAACTGAGCGGGAAGGGGAGGATGAGCAGGGCTGGTGAGATATTGAAGCCCATGATCTTCCACGAGAGCTGTATGGTGGGAGCATAGAAGGGCGAAAGATAGTTGCCAACCTCATAGTAGTTGTTTTGAAAGGCACGGAACGTTGCCCAAACTGCAAAAAAACCGAACACGAGCGCGAAGACGAGGGGAGAAAGCCACCAGTTATCCTTGCGTGTAGCACGTTGAGGCTGGGGCTTATCGGGGGTCGTCTTCTGAGCCTGAATAGCCATCAGAATCGAATCTCCTTATCAAAATCACTAAGGTGTACAAAAAGGATAGCACATTTTGGGGCTTTAGCGTAAGCCTCTGTGCAAATGTACTTGATGCAGGATTTCAGGGTATCATGCTATACACATTAGCCCTCACTTGTTTTTCCCTGAGACTTGTCCCGCCAAACAAAGGATCGCCATGAGACTTCTTATTTCCAATCGTTTTGCGCCTTCGCTCATTGTTGTGCTTCTGGTATTCATCTCAACATTTTTGCTCCCTCAACGTCGCGCTTTCGCCGATGACGCTGTTACCCTCCCCGTGGGCAAAGCTTTCATTAGTCCGTCTGCGGGGATGGATCAGCGTCGCTACTATGGTCATATGACCGTAGAGGACAGAAACGGTGTCATCGCGCCCTGGCATAAAAGTGGAAATGGACTCTGCGATGAACGGGTGCGAATCGCCGCTGAAACGTTGCGTCGCTATCCATGGATTCAGCCTCCTCGCTCAGAAACGTGTGTGCCGGAGTACTTATTAACTGATGTTACGCAAGCCCATATTGCACCTTGCGTTTCTGGAATTGTTGGTAAGCACTCTGGAGTGCTGTTTGGTAGAGTTGCGCCTTCATCGCAAAATGGCTCAGATGGCTGTGCATCCGCACCTGCTCCATCTTGACAAACGCGA
>CAMCUQ010000040.1 GCA_945878775.1 Chthonomonas calidirosea | reverse complement strand
CTTTGAATGGATTGTTGTATGGTACAACCGGAAACGAAGCCATTCGACCCTGGGCTACATGAGTCCTGAACAATTTGAGCAACAGCAACAACACGAACCGATGCGAAAAGTTGCTTAACTCTATGTACGTGAAATCAGGGAAGGACTAGGGCTACTCCTCTATCTTTGGAATACTGCCCCGAAAGTCAAATCTTGAAATTTCCCCTTGTATGAGAAAGGAGATCAAATACTATGAGTAGCCATCCCGGTCTTATTATTGCCCTAGGAGGAACAGGTAAAGAGGTCGCAAAGAGATTGCGCCGACGCCTTCAGCTTGCCTATGGTGATCAATCTGAAGCCTATAACGCCATTCGATTTCTCTATATCGATACCGATGTGAAGGACAACGAAGCCCTTTCACAACATAAAGAGCAAGCGTTCCCCCTCACAGTCTCGCGGGAGGTGCTTGCCGACGCACAACGCTCCAAAACCACTCACTCGGAACGGCTCCAAATGGATAACTGGTTTGAGCCAACGCTGCGCCAAAGTCTCACGGGGCAGAGCTTTGAGGGAGGCGTGCGCGGCGTCCGAATGTACGGTCGTCTCGCACTCCTTGCCACCAATAACCTCACAGACCTCCGCAAGAGGCTGATAAACGACATTTTGGAGCTTCGTAAAGAGGCGGAAAACAACAACAAGGGGAGCCTGCTTATCTTTGTTATCGCTTCGGGGGGTGGAGGCACAGGAAGCGGCATTTTCCCCGATTTGGGCTATATGATCACCGACGCCATTCGCAGAAGCAACATCAACCTTGGACTCTGTGAGACCGAAGGTATCGCCGCCATTGCTGCCATTGGGCGCACCGAGGAGCAGACCCAGTTCCGAAACTCGGTGGCACTTGTCCAAGAGCTAGATCACTTCTCACAGCCCACCAATATCTTTCAAGCCTCCTATGGAAGAGACGTTCTACCCGAAGATATCGGGCGCGAAGCGCCCTATCAGCTCATCACCCTTGTCGCTCCCACTCAACTGGCAAAGCCTCTCGGCACAAACTCCAACACGGCAATGAGAGAACTAGAGCACAAGATCGCAAACTATATCTTCATGCGCCTCAATCTGCATGGAGGGACCAACGCCTTTGTCTCGCGCCTCCAAGATATGCGCCAAAACTTCCAAAATATGCATACGGACAATAAAGGCTACCCAAACCGCTATACCACTTTTGGTGTCGCGCTTAGGCAGTTCCCCATTGGACTCTACAGAAGTCTCGCCGCAAGCACCCTTGTCCAAACGGTGCTCAATCACTGGCTCAAAAAAGCGGTGGAGGGCAACGAATTTCTCGACATTCAGGAGCTGAAAAGCAACGACGCTCTCAACGCTGCCTACATTCGTGACATTCAAGCCCTCAGAGAGCTTCTTGCCCTTCGCCCGCCTCAACAGGTTAAGGAGCGGACACGTCGTTCCTCCAATGACGACCCTATCTATCTCGAACTCTGTAGAACCGATTCCGAAAGCCTTATTAGTGCGCTTCAAGGCAGTGTACAAAACGGGAAACTTGAAGAGGCGTTTCGCACCCCAGACATCGCTATCACTCTCTCCCCCAATGTGCCGGGCTATATCTCAGGAGTCGTTTCCCAAAACAAAGAACAGATGATGGCAGCACACCGCCCTGAAAGCCGAAATCAACGGCTAAGAAAGTTCTTGCTGGACCTCTGCCTAGACCCTGAAAGAGGACCCCGTTACGCCCTCCGCCTCATCCAAGAGATAGGTCAGGAGCTTCAAGAGGAGATGCAGTTCATTGAGGAGGCTCTGGTGCAAGGGGTAGGAGGTGCCACGACCAACGCCAGCGTTGCCATCACTACCACCCCTGCACCACGTCAACAATCGGACCCACTCCTCCTCTTCTGGAAAGAGAGTGTTGAGAAGCGCACGCGCCCTAGCACCGTCAGCACAGTCTCTGTCGTGCCAGACATGGCAGAACGCGCCAATCGTATGTTTGAACACTGCCTCCTCCGCGCCCGAAGAGAGATATACCTTGCCATACAAAGAACCCTTTCCGGCTTAGAGGATAGTCTTGATACTCAGATACGGAGTCTGCTACGACACCTCACGGTCTGGAAACGCACCTTCGTGGAGACCTCACAGCGCAACCAGGAGCTTGTGGAAACCCTTCAATACGACACACTCTATGACAAAGACTGGTTCGCCCTACAAGTCAAAATGATACAAGCCCATTTTGACCTAAAGCAACTCATTGCCCTCAAACAAAAACTTCTTGACGGCTCTCTCCCCCACAATGTGCCCCGCAACGACAAGGGAGAAGCCGACTTCAGCCTCTTTGACCCCATTACAGAGTTCTTTGAGGACAGCTTCAATGTCATGGAGATAAACGGAGCCCGTATTCAAGACAACCTCTCGATCCTCCGACTTATCGCCAAACCGGATGCCGATGAGAATATCGACGTAAATGGTCTCGACAAACTGAGCCGGAACCTTGTTCAAGAGGGGCTTCCTCTCCTCAACCTCCGCCTAGATGCCGTTGGCTATGGCGAAATCATTGCCGATCAATACTTGAACTACGAGACGGTCTGGCAGAGTATCGCCTATTGTGGAAAAGACCGCCCTATCTATGATGCCTTCCAACAGAGTATGGGGAACGCATCCCGTGCCACCGAATCTCAACTGAGAGCAGGGCGACCAATAGATGCCGCGGAGCATGATGACCCGAGCATTGTGAGCAATATCTTTGTTCGGGGCGCATTTCCCTCTCACATCATCGTGGGATATTCCCATGAAGAGCGTGAAGAGATGCTCAAACCACGTGATGTACGCGGGATTGTTACCGCCTTCTCACAAAAGAACATACAGCTTATGGTTCACCCAAAAGTCGTTGATGAGGCGCGACGCCTGCTAATTGTGGGAGAGGCAATATCGGCGAGAGCCGAACTGAGAGAGGGAGGAACCTTCAAAGAGGGAGTCCCCATCCGCTCTGAAGGGATCGAAGAGCATATCTTCACCTACCGCATAGCGGGGCAACAAAAGAGTGAATTCCACTACAATAAGTGGTTCTTCGAGCGAGCCGTCATGGCACTCTCCTATAACACAGAAGCCCGCCAACAACTCGCTCTTGAGGTCAGTAGTCGCGCCAAGAATACCAAGATTCAGGGCAACATCACCGACCTCGTAAAAACGTGCATGCAGGAACTCCGGGAAAAAATGAAAGAGTCCGGTGGCTCCCGCTACTTCCGTCCCCTCGATCTTGGTGATCTGGATTTTGAGAAGGCTCTTTTTATCCTAGAAGAGTGGCTCACCAAAGAATCCAAAATCCCCTTGACCGATTCTGAGCTAACGGATATACACCCATGGGCAACCTTTCATGAGAATAAGCGTGAGTGGGTATGTAGGAAATGCAATGTCCCGTTGGGAGCCAAACCGCCCGACTTTGAAACAGAATGCCCCAACCAGAGCGATCCTGTTCATGCCATGACAAATTGATAGAGGAGAGAGACTCATGAGATACTACCAAACCGACTGGGTGCAATCTACAAAAAGTGCCACGCGCACCACGGTAATCCAAAAGACGGGCAACACTCCCGCCGCCACTATTACGGCTCTGCTCTTGCCTCTGCTTATTATTTTCCTACTCACCTTTGTGTGGTCAGGATCGCAAGACCCGAAGCTGGCGACCGTTCTTATCACCACAGAGGGGGGGGATTCTGGCTCCGGCACGATCATTAGCCCCGATGGCTATATCATCACCAACCGCCATATCGTAATGCCAAGTGACCAAGCAGCACGAGAGATCATCGTTCATGTCCATAGTGGAACCAGCCGAAAACGCTCCTATCCCGCTCAGCTAATCGTGCCACAAGGCAATGTCTCCCCCCTGAGCCAAGACTCTAGCAAATTGCCAGAAGACTACGCCGTTCTCAAAATTCAGGCGACAGGGCTTCCCTACGCCGCCATCGGAGACAGCCTTCCACAAACCCTGCCCCTAACCTCAAAGGTGCGTGCGCTTGGCTACCCAAGCACCGGTAAAGTGGATGCGGGGAGTATGGGACCCACTGTCGATGTGGCAGAGGGAACGGTCTCGCGGTTTTTGCCCGATCCCACAGCACCCACCTCCATTATCCATGACTGTAAAGTTGTACAAGGGGGGGAGGGCGGTCCTCTTGTGGATGCAAAAGGGAGGCTCGTGGGCATTGTTACCAAAACGATAGACGGTCAAGGGCAAGCAGCCATTCCTTCGCGGGCGCTACTGAGTGTGTGGAAACAGTATGCGCGAACCACTTTTGCCTACTGAATCCATTTAGGAGGGAAACATCATGGCACAAATGGAGGAGGACCTCATGCAGTGCAACCAGTGCGCTACCGCCTACGATCCCCGTCAACAGGGTATCCAATACTGCGTGCAGTGTGGCTGGAAGCTCTGCTCTCTTGGCTATATACAATCTCCCACGCCATTGCCCCTGCACGGTAAGGAGATAGCTGAATGCACTCTCACACTCAGCAATGATGGGGCAGGTGATCTCGAATTCAAGATTGGGAACCTCCCCACAGGAGTCACGCCAAAGCCACACACACACCTGCCCACCAACCTTGTTCGACTAGAAGCCAACAAGTCGAGCACCCTAAAACTATGCATAGACCCCACCAAGATTCTGGATAAAGAGGCAATCAACCTCGATATTCCCATTACCTCCAATGACAGACGGGGAACGAAAAAGGACGACTATCGTCCTCTCCTTAGAGACCTGGAGAGACCACACAGCCTCTCCATTTTGCTTGATCGTAGAGCCTTGGGTCCCGTTGTTGTAGAGCAGAGCCTCCTTGTCTTTCGAGAGGAACCCATTCCGCAGTATCTCCACATCCACAACTTGGGGCAAGCACATACGACCGTTACCCTTGTAGCAGAGGGAGGATTTCTGATCACTTCCGTTCCCAATGAGCCACCGCGTGAAAAAATTACGCTCTCGCTCTCGGAAGCAAAACTGTGTAAAGTTCGAGTGCAAGCCCCTCCCTCCACACGAGACCAACGGGAACAAGTAGGCATCATCACTATCACAGGAGCGGGGCTAGAAAAAGGAATCGAGGAGGTAATTCTGCAGACGTTCTATGCAGAGCCTACCGAAACTCAACACAAAAAATGGCACATCGGGATCGACTTTGGAACCTCCAAAACGGCGGTCTTTGTGCAGGAGAGTTTTCGCCCAGAATCCTCTCCACGCCCCATTCTTTGGGAGGACGAAACCGGAACTCTACAGTATTCCGTGCCTTCACTCCTGCTCCGTAGCGGAAGCAGTACCGATTTTGGGTATCATATCACACGCCTGCCGGGCGATAAAATATTTCGCTCCTTCAAAAGCCTTCTCCACCAAGACAAAGCTTCGCAAGAGGAACAAGCCGAGCGGATTCAGATCGTCAGCGACTTTCTGCACCATATCCGCCGCAATATTGAGCTCGCCGACTTTCTTCAGAACGAAAACGTCTGGGAGAACTCGCAGTGTGTGATGAGCCTCCCCATTCTCGATAATGATGTGGCACATAAGAATCAAGAGACTTTGACGCGCCTTGCCGCAGAGGAGGCAGGCTTTGAGGTTGAAAACATCGAATGGGCATACGAGCCGGATGTTGCTGCCGTCGATTTCTTGAATCGCCATGACGAGATGGGAATGCACCCCAAAGAGGGAGAGTATATCTGCGTCTTCGACTCAGGGGCAGGAACCACCGACATTAGTATCCTGAAAGTGAGAATGGAAGGGGAGGTTCCTCATTTTGTCTCCACAGTGAGGGCAGGCTTCCCCGTTGCTGGAGACTTGCTTGATATGCTTTTGGTAGAGGATTTCAAGCCTCAGATTCGTGCCGATATTCCTACCCAGAACCTGCTGGAGGAGACGCGCAGAGCCAAACACCGCCTCCTCATTCCCAAGCATCAGAGGAGTTTGAGACAAAACCATGAGGAAAAGCTGGACACTCTCGTGTATGATGTCAACCTTCTCGTGGGGTGGAACCAGATTCGGAACCTCTATCTTCCCTATATTAATGCCATGCTACAAACGGGAATTGGCAGAGATAAGAAGCAGGTCATCTATGAAGAGAACAATCAGCCCACTCTCGTGCCTATCGAAAAGGAGTACCCCTCACTTCTCTCCAAAATGGCACAAGAGGGCATTTCCAAAAAAGATATTCGATGGCTCTGTTTGGTAGGAGGTAGCTCTATCATTCCTTGCGTCATAGAGTCACTCACCACGCTCTTTAGAAATGCAGCTCTCATTCCTCCGCTGGAACACCTCGCACGTCAGCAAGAGGCTACCACACCGGACTATACTCTGAATGTGGCACGAGGAGCCTCTCGCTGGCTCCTGCGTCGGGTCTCTGGGCAGCTGCCCTTCCCCATTCGAGCCGGATACGAGACCAAGTTCTCTCACCGTGCCGTTGAAACACTTCTTGCCCAAAACGATCTCCCCGGAAAGCCGATTATCGAACGACAATGCAAACTCGCGCCTGCGGACACGGTTTGCCTCAAAGTGTTTACCGAGACCAACAGGGGGGAGGGGTGCCTCTACACATGGAGAAGAACCAACACCACAGCACAAGTCATCGACATTCGCTACTGGCTTACCTATACTTCAGACAGAAAGATTCTCCTCAAGATCACGCAGGACGGTTCCCCGGAAGAGTACACCGTCCTCGCCTAAATCCAAAGGCAAAAACCTATGCAGAACAACCATTACCTTATGGAGATAGCATTCGACTCGGTATCCCCGTGGATACTGGGCTTGGTTGCACTCTTAGGGCTGATGCTACTATGGAGGCTGAAAGCAATGCGCTCTCCAAACAAAAAGAGACGCCGCCTGCAAACTGGCACGGACACACAAGTCCTTCGAGAACTCCTTAAAGAGGTGCAAGAGATCAAACAACTCTTGCAACAATTTACGGCAGAACAACACCCCCTCTCACCAGAGCAGAGGCTCCCCTTCCCTTCCACCACCCCTGAAGAGCAGGAGTATCAGACAGAGCAGAGCCTCGTGGAGGAGTGGGAAGAGACCTATCAATCCCTCAGCAGTGCCTCCCAACAGAGGCTTGTTGAGTGGAATATCTGGTTCCGCACTCTGATGCTTCAGTGGCGCGATACCTACGCCAATCGAAACCCAACCGAATGGGGTCCTCAAAGTCTCACCAATCTCGATGTTGCTCTTCACAGCCCCTTAGATATTCCTAGTGAGGTGGAGAAGGCGAGCCACACACTCTTTGGCATCCTGCGGGATGTGCGAGCAGTGCGGTTAAAAGAGTTGAAGGAGCGGGACATACAGCGGATTGAGGGGATTTCTGGCACGACACAGGCGTTAAAGGGGGTGATCGAGTGGGACGAAATAGATTCGCATCTCGTGCGCCCCGCCTACCCTGAGCAGGAGCGTCGGTTTCATAGTATCTTGCCCGGCTCAGGAGGATACCGCTACAAAGGGGGCGTTTTGAAGCCAACAAAAGCCATCTTCTATGGAAAGTGGGATGAAGCCCCCTCTCCTACTGAGCGGTGGGTACAGCCGTGACAGGCGTGCTTTGGATTCTCTACGTAGGTCTTGCCATTCTTGCTATCTCCCAATCCTTTTTGTGGTGGGAGATTAGCACGCTCAAGCGACAAAAGCACGGAAAGGTAAGGAGTAGAGAGGAGGCAACGCCTCCTATTATACTGGATTCGCTTCAAACGAGAATCGAGGAGATAGAGGTGACACTGAAGGAGATTCAAGAGAGTCTGCTTGGACTAGAACGGCAGATATCGGAGGCAATCTTGCCCGTCGAGAGTCTTCCCACAATATTGAGTGTTCCAGCGCACGTTCCCGCGCTCCCACCTCCGCCCTTGGAACTTCCCACCCCCGAACAATGGAAGGAAGGAACGGAGGCGTTTAGAAGGCTTTATGCCCAAGAGCTGAGGGAATTACAACGATTTTGGGGTACTGCCTATTACCATTTAGTGACCGATTGGCAACGGCTCTATGTGGATCGTTCGCCCAACTCTTGGACAGCGGAGGAATTCACGGGGCTAGACATGGCACTCTACCAACCGCTCCAAATCCCCTCTGTAGCAGGTGTAGAGATACCGCCCATCCTCGTGCAACTAGAAACGTTACTTCTGAAGTTGCAAACGGCACGCATAGCAGAGCTTGCAAGGAGAGGTATCACACGCATAGAGGGGGTACGTGGCGTCACAAGGATAAACCCACAAGAGATCGTCTCCGATACAAAGAGTAAAACATCATTACCAGAGCCTCCTTCCCCAGAGTATGCACAGACATACCATAGCATTGAGCCGGGAAATGGGGGCTATAAGTATAACGGAAAGGTCTTGAAGGTGACTCAAGCCCGATTCTACAAGCAGTATGAGGAGAATCCCTAGATGCGGTGAGGCGAGGTCTCTCGTAGCGTCTGTGCTGTCACTTCGGCGTGGGTATCGTTAATAAAGGCTCCCGCGCCCGCCTCCGAACCCGCCAAGTACTTCAGTTTGTCGGGGGTGCGATAGGGAGGATAAAACTCGATATGAAACCGATAGTAGTCGTAGTTTGCACCATCCGAAGGACGCTGATGCATCGCCATGATGTAGGGCATAGAGCGGTTCCAGAGGTTGTTGTATTTCTCCATCACCCCTTTTAAGATTTCAGCAAGCGCACGTCGCTCCTCAGCATCAAAATCGGTAATGGCGGGACGCAGAGCGCGTGGCAAGATGTGAACCTCATAGGGATAGCGTGCAAAAGAGGGAACCACCGCCACAAAGTGAGCGTTTTCCAGCACCACGCGCCTCCCATCCTCCAGCTCATTCTGTAGAATATCACCCAAGAGATCACGCCCCGTCCTCTCAAAATGCCGATTTGCGGCACTCAATTCCCTCTCTGCGATGTGGGGAATGAAGGGATAGGCGTATATTTGCCCATGTGGATGAGGCAGAGTCACCCCTATTTCGCGCCCTTTGTTTTCAAAAATGTAGATGTACTTCACATAGTCCCGCAGGCTCAAATCCGCGAAGCGATCTGCCCAAACGGCGATCAGTTGCTCTACTTTTGCGACTGGCAGGCTTGCAAGCTCCGCATTGAGGAGGGGGGTGTAGCAGACCACCTCACAGACTCCTTGCGCGGGAGCCACGGGGGTCAATTCTGTTGGTGAGAGGGAAGCCTCTCCCACATTTGCACGTAGGGAGGGAAATTTGTTCTCGAAGACTACGATCTCGTAGGTGGATGCCGGAATCTCTGTGGGGAAACCGCCCGGCTGAGTGGGCGCAAGGGGATCGTAGTCGGGAGGAGGAAAAAATGTGCGATCTTGTCGGTGTGTCGCGGTGATCACCCACTCTTCCAGCATCGGATTCCAGCGCAGTTCAGACATCGGTGTCCCCTTCCGTTGTAGGCTTCTGATCTGCCTCACGGAGTGCCAATAGGGGTGCCTCTATCTCCTCAAAGACTCGCTTCTCCTCCGGTGTCGCCGTTTCTGGAAAGTGATAGTAGTTCAAATTCCGTCCATCTTCTTTTGTAATCTGCTTTTTCTGTACGCGCACGCAATCACTCCTCCCGCTCAAAAAGAGATTCAAGGCGTTCTAAGGAAAGGCACTCTTGACAGGCTTTCCGTCCCAATTGGACGGGATAGGAATATCCAGAAGCCAGAGAGCCGTTGCCGCAGTGTCGTAGGTGGTTACAGGCTCTGTAATCCGAAAGCCCTGTTTCGCATTCCCTCCCCATACCACCCAAGGGATATTCATATCCTCTGGCATCTTGGTTCCGTGGGTCTTGGCGTGTCCCCCATGATCGGCACTAACCATAATCACACTCTCCTCTGCGATGCCCGCCGTTTTCAGAGCGTTGAGTATCAGTTTGAGAGCCGCATCACAGTTTGCAAATGCCTGAATCTGTTGGGGAGAACCCCAGCCGTTCTTATGTCCGGCTCCGTCAGGGTCTGAAAAGTGGATAAAGCAAAGGTTTGGTTTGTGCTCTATGATATACTTTGCGGCATGAGTAGCCACCTTTATAGCTTCGTAGGCGGGAATCTCGGCATAATCCAGAGAGCCGACCTGCCAGAGATGCTTGAACTTTTCCTTGCCTGCAAACATTGCCGTATGCAACCCTTTTTGGTGTGCAATAAAAAGAGCCGTAGGAGAGGAGATAATCCCGCGCTTGGGACGCCAATCGTTCCAGTTGACTTTGTGCTTTTCGGGACCCACTCCCGTAATCATGGAGGTATGTGATGGAAGCGTGATACTGGGGGAAATGGTTTGTGCCTCCCAAGTGTACGATCCATACTGCGTCAGTCTTATCAAGGTGGGCATTTGGCTCTGCAAGATCACCGCAGGTTTCCCACCGTCTATACTAATGATAATCACATATTTTGCGCGTTGCTCCGCCAGCACACCCCGTGCCGTGCCCAGCGCAAGCATTACCAAAAAGAGGCACAATAACCGACGCACCATTGCAAAATTCTCCTTATCGAACGCCCCACAAAGGCGTTAGACCGAATAAGAGGCAAGCCCTTCAAGCTTAAAGCAGCACAGGGTGAACTATCTTCACTGGGTTGACATCGGTAAGCCTTTGGTCACGCGAGTCGAAATGGAAGGAAAGGCGTCGATAGTCCAAGCCGAGGAGGTGAAGCAGTGTGCCATGAAAGTCGGCGACAGTGACTATATTTTCTACCGCACTATAGCCAAACTCGTCCGTAGCTCCGTAAGTCGTTCCCCCACGAATGCCCCCGCCTGCCATCCAGAGGCTAAAGCCTCTCTTGTGATGGTCGCGCCCGTCTTTGCCCTCAGAGAAGGGGGTGCGCCCAAACTCCCCAGTCCAGATCACCAGCGTATCATCCCATAATCCCCTCTGCTTTAGATCGGTGAGGAGTCCCGAAACAGGCAAGTCGGTGGCACGGGTGAGGCTACGCAGTTGGTTTGCGTTGTCCGAATGGGTATCCCAGGGCTGTCCTGCCATCATCACCTGAACAAAGCGTACCCCGCGCTCCACAAGACGGCGTGCCATGAGGCATTGTCGTCCATAGTTCTCTGTTTGTGGGCTATCCAGCCCATACATTTTGCGGGTTGAGGCACTCTCTTTTTTGAGGTCAAGGGCATCGGTGGCGGCGAGTTGCATTCGCGCCGCCAGTTCAAAATTGGAGATACGTGCGTCCAATTCCAGATTGTCTTGCCTCTGTTTCTGATGCTCTCTGTTGAGAGTTTGAAGCAAGTTCAGTCGTTCACGAGAGGCATCGGCGGGAATACGGGATTGAAGGTTCAGAATGGGGTCGCTATCGACAGAGCGCACTGCCATTCCCTGATAGACAGGAGGCATCCAACCACTCGACCAGTTTCGCACCCCATCCACAGGCAAGCCACTCGCGCTCAACAGGGCAACGTATGCAGGAAGGTTCTGGTTCTCTGTTCCCAAGGCATAGGTGATCCATGAGCCAAAAGTGGGGCGTCCAGGGATCGGCGAACCCGTGTGCATATGCCCACACGCCTGTTCATGGTTCTCATGTTCCGATACCATGCTACGAATGAGGGCGATCTCATCGACGTGCTTTCCCAGTTCTGGCAGAAGCTCTGCAAGCTCCATGCCACACTTCCCAAAGCGTTGAAACTGGAAGGGGCTACCCAGCCACGCCCCTGTTTTCTTTACATCCACATCGTTCACGAAGTCTTTGCCGGGACGTTTTCCGTCCTGTTTACGCAGTTCGGGCTTGGGGTCAAAGAGATCGACTTGGCTCGCACCTCCATTTTGAAAGAGGTAGATCACCCGCTTGATCTTGGGAGTAAAGTGAGGACGACGGGGCAGGAGGGTATAGCCCTGTGGCGTTTGTGCCTGGGCAGACGCTGCCCCACCTAATAAGGAGGTGAGGGCAAGAGCCACTGCACTAGAGCCAAGACCCGAAAAAAGGTCACGGCGCGTCACACTCTCTAGTATCTCTTGGTGTGTGTTCGGGTCAAAAGAGTCCATACTTCTCTCCCTCTCTCAGTCCAGATAGACAAATTCATTGGAACTGAGGAGCGCAAGGCATAGATCGGTGAAGGCAGACAGCCCTGCCTCTTTTGGCTTTTTCGTGGTGTTATACCGCAGAGTTTGCGCCTGCAAAAAGCCCAAGGTTGCTTTCATTTCATTCTCTGTAGGTATTCGACCAAAAGCAAGCCGAAAAGCAACACGAATTTTCGCTTTTTTTGATTCGTAGTCGGTCATCATCGTGGCAGGTGTCTCTCGCTCTACCCGCTGTGCAAAGTGAGCGGACTGACTCTCCATAAAGCTACTGTTGAGAATGGTGAGAGCCTGCGTGGGAGTTGTGGAGGTGACGCGCCGGGTGCAGTTGGTTTCCATCACTGGGGCATCAAAAACATTGAGAAAAGTGACGGGCAGGGAGCGACGTACCAATAGATAGAGAGAGCGACGCCCCCCATTCTGCTCTTGGACAGCAACAACCTCTCCCGTTCCACGCACTTCATTATCGACAGGCGTACCGTAGAGGGTTGGATCGAGGATTCCTGCGGTGGCAAGAATACCGTCCCGAATGGCTTCGGCTTCAAGACGGCGCGGGCGTTGTCGCCAAAGCAGTCGGTTTTCAGGATCGAGCTTAGCGAGGGCAGGGCGAAATTCGGAAGACTGACGATAGGCACGACTGGTGATTATCAGGCGATGCAGTGCCTTCAGCGTCCATGCAGGGCTACCAGAGAACCCCTTGGGCAGCTGGGTAGCGAGCCAATCCAGTAATTCTGGGTGTGTTGGCTTCTGTCCTGAGAGTCCGAAGTTATCGGGAGTGGCTACGATCCCTATTCCAAAATGGTGCGCCCAAATGCGATTGACGATCACACGCGCCGACAGCGGATTTTGGGGATGGGTTATCCACTCTGCCAAAGCGCGACGTCGCCCTGTGGTGGTGGCATCCTTCACCAGTTTAGGAAGCGTGAAAGTGCGTTCCAGAGAGTCCAAAATAGTAGGAACGCCCGGCTCCACGGCACTCAGTGGCTGTGTGATCTCTCCGCGTTTCAGCAGGTTTGTGGGGGGTGGAGTGGCGTCCTGATCGTAGAGGGCACGAATCTCCTCAAAATGGATGCGCTTTCCCTCTTGCTCCCCTCTCTCTTTTTGAAGGGCGTCCTGCTGTATCTTAAATTCAGGAAAAAGCGGTACTAGTTGGGCAGGGGTCGCCTCTTTGGGTACTTTTGGCTTGGCTCGAAAGGTCTGTATCAGGCTCTGCTCTTTTTGTGCGAGGGCTTGCAAAGCGGAATCTACTTGGGCGTTGACCTCTTGCATGCGCTTCTGATCTGCCGCCGTCGCCGCCACAATCTGCCGTCGATTTGTGGGTAGCAATTTGCCTTTCGGACGAATGGCTCCCGTGAGACACGCCTGTATTCGATAGTAGTCTTTTTGGGAAAGCGGCTCATACTTATGGTCATGGCAACGCGCACACTGCATCGTAATGCCCAGTGTGGAGGAGACAAGAATCGTCTGCGTGTCGTTCAGCATCCGATACTGATATTCGGTAAACTGGTGTTCGTTGAAGTCGTCCCGTGTGCCATCGACAGCAGTACGCAAAAACCCGGTCGCGACGAGTGCCTCCTCCATTTCAGGAGTCCACACCTTCGCGTTTTTATAGTCGTAGAGTTCGTCGCCCGCTATTTGCTCCAAAAGAAACCGGTTATAGGGCTTATCTGCGTTCAGACTCCGTATCACGTAGTCCCTATACCGCCACGCATTCGGGCGAATCCTGTCCTCCTGTAGTACTCCTTCACTATCGGCATAGCCAGCGGTATCGAGCCAATATCGCGCCCAGCGTTCGCCATAACGTGGGTCTGCCAAAAGGCGATCCACCACTTTTTGATAGGCTTGGGGAGTGGTGTCCTTTTGAAACGCCTCTCTCTCTTGCAAGGTGGGAGGTAACCCAATCAGATCGTAGGTAACGCGTCTTAGGAGAGTGCCTCTCTCTGCTTCGGGTGCAAAGTCGGCTTTAATGCGCTTCAGAGGCTCTTTCAGGAAAGCATCTACGGAGTTTTGTTCGCCATTTTTGGGAACAGAAGGAGAGAGGGGAGATTTGAATGCCCAGTGTCCGCCCTGTTTTGCGTTCCCATGCGCTCCTGTACGTATCCAGAGTGCAAGCTGTTGTTGCTCTTTGGGAGTCATTTTGGGGTTTCCGGGAGGCATTTTGCCAGAAGATACCGCCTGATAGATTCGACTCTGCTCTGGGCTTCCAACAACAAGCACCTTGCCCACGCTTCCCCCTTGCAAAAGGCTACCAAAAGTGCGGAGGTCTAATCCGGCTTGCGCTTTACCGGCTCCATGACACCCAAGACACTTGGACTGAAAAAGAGGTAGAATCTCTTTTTCATACGTAGAAACGGAGGGCTTGGGTGGCGTAGCGGAGAGCTTGCCTGCAAAACACAAAGACAAGAGGAGGAGCGAGAGGCATAAATTTTTGAGAGTGGCGTAAGGTTTCATCCGTATATCTCCAAAACAACGCCCTATTATTCGTTTTTGTCAGGAGAGATTCCTCTCCTTTGAACCCTTTGACAACAAGTAGAGTCACAAAATAGGGTAAAAGTCCGTCAGAGAAAACAGGGAAGCACCCTTACGAAGCAGAATAGTACTACCATAGAATCGTGAAAGAGAGTCTCACTATGAATCCAAGTGTACCCAATTGTCCAGAACATAATACCTCTAAATGCACATGTGGAGCTTCTGTGGCGCGTATTATGCGCCTCCCTGCACAGGAATACATCTCCACCCGCCGTGATCTGCTGCGAAAAATGCTAGTCGGCGGTCTCACCGTCTCCACTCTCGCCCTCTGGGAAGAGGAGGCAGAGGCAGGTCCCTTTCGCCCTAGCGTCGCAGAACAGAAAAAGCTAGGCAAAACAGCCGCGGAAGATATTCTCAAAAAGCACAAAGAGGTACAGGACGACCGCGCACGGTCTTTTCGGCGTGTGGGAACCAATCTCATCGACGCGCTTCCAGAGAAAGAGCGCACGCGCTGGGATTTCAGCTTTCGGGTATTGGACAATAAAGAGGTGAACGCCTTTGCCCTGCCCGGAGGTCCCATGTTCATCTATACAGGGCTTTTGGATCGCATTCAGTCTGCCGATGAACTCGCCGCCGTGACTGGGCATGAACTTGCTCATGTGCGAGAGGAGCATTGGGCAAGGCAGTATGAGAGCGAAATGGGGCGCACTATTGGCTTGGAGTTGCTCTTGGGAGTGACACGTACCAAAGGAGCTATCGGCGATTTGGCACGTGCCGCGAATGGTCTTCTCTCCCTCAACTATTCCCGTAAGGAGGAGGATCAAGCGGATGACAAAGGGCTTCAGAATATGAACGGGGCGGGCTACGATCCCGGAGGCATGATCGACCTCTTTGATACCCTGAAGAAGGCGAGTGGCAACAAGAACGAGGGTCCCGATTTTCTCCGCTCTCACCCCCTCACAGAAAACAGAATCCGCCGGACTCGCGAACGTATTGAGAAGCTGAAACAGCAACCCACTCCCAAAAGAGACCCGAACAGAGACCAAACTGACCGTACTCCTCCGCGTGAGCGTGCTCCTTCACCGGAGAGAGATCGCTATAGAGACCCCAATCCCGACGATTAGTGGTCGGTTTAGAGGAGGCTTCGTAACGGGTTTTGCTCGTTTTCAGACGGCATAGCGTGCGATGCTCATCGGCGCTATCATTGAGTCTAGTTCGGCTTCACGCACAAAATCTATACCCATTGGGGAATGCCTCTACCTCACACGAGTTTGTGGCAGTATGGCTCTCTTGCGGTGTGGCTGGTAAGCCCTTTTTGCTTGCCCGATGGCAGAGGGTTTCGGCGTGAAACGGGTAGAATAGGGTCGAGGCAAAAGCACGGTGGCACACGAACTGAAAGACCATCTCATTATCGTTGGTATGGGGCACGTTGGGTATCGCTTGGCGGAGGTGTTGCACGCGCTAGGCGAGCCATTCTCTGTCGTCACCCTCACCTTGCGTGAGGATTGGCGACGAGACCTTGCTGTGTGGGCATTAGCCCTTGTGGAAGGGGATGCCCGTTCGGATGAGGTCTTGAAACGTGCAGGAACAGAGACCGCTCGCGCCATGCTTATCGTGACACAAGATGACCTTCTGAACGTGGAACTGTGTGTGGACGCACACCGACTGAACCCCTCTTTACCGCTCATCGTTCGTATTTTCGACAATTACCTCGCCGAGAGGCTTCGTAAAGACAGGGGAATACGTAGCGTCTTCAGTCCCTCTCTGCTTGCCGCGCCCGTTTTCACTGCGGCGGCACTAGAGGATTCGGTTTTCCGCCTCGTTGCGGTGGGAAAGAGTGCTATTCCTCTTCTTCGCCTCACATTACCCACTGCGCGAGGTGGGGTGAGCGAGACTCTCGCTGAATTCTGCCAGCACCAAAACCTCCTTCCTCTTGCCGTTTATGCTCCAAACCTAAATGCCGATACTCCTCTTGAAGCACACCGTCTTGAAGTAGGGGACGAGATACTTGCGTTTGCTTGCCCGAATAACCCACTCTACCGTGCCCGTATGGATGCACAGAACACGTCCCATTCGCGGTATTCTTTGTTGCAATTGCAAATGCGCCTTGCCCAAAGAGGGCGGAGTCTCTGGCGTGCTGTGCAACACACCTCGATTGCTCTCCGTGTTGCTTGCATTCTTTATGTGGCTCTGTTGGGCTTGAGTGTCGTCCTGTTTCACTACTATATACCCAATCTACCTCATTGGTCAGATGCCCTCTACTTTCTGGTTGCTATCATCACCACCATCGGCTTTGGAGACATCAATTTCCGGTATGCCCCAACATGGCTCAAACTCTACGGGTGTGGGGTCATGTTGGGTGGAGCCGCGTTTATCGCTGTTTTATATGGACTTTTGACCGATTATCTGGTTGGTTTGCGCGTAGATAGGGCACTGGGGCGCCACGCCACCCATGTAACCGATCACTGTATCGTTGTGGGGCTTGGCGATGTCGGTTCGCGTGTGGTGGAAAACCTATTGGAACAGCAAGAGCGTGTTGTCGCTATTGAGCGAGACGCAGATCATGAAGCCATTCCCAGCCTGCAAGATAGGATACCAGTGCTCATTGCGGATGCCAATCGGGAATCCTCTCTCAAAAAAGCAAACATCGAGGAGGCACGCGCCATTATCGTTACTGCCACCGACGATATTACCAGCCTGCGAATTGCCCATCTTGCGGAGACTCTCAACCCTAAAATTCGCTCCATCATTCGGATTTATAACTCTTCGCTCGCAAAGAAAATGTCGGAAGGACTTCAGATTACGGGGACTGTGAATGCGGCGGCAGAGGCGGCGGCAACCTTCGCGGCGAGTGCTTTTCAGGAGGGAGTGGTGCAAGGCATATCGCTAGGTGGGCGGCTCTATCTGTTGCGTTGGCTTTCAGAGGCAGAGCAACGTGAGTGGGTTGGAAAGAGTGGCAGAGCTTTGATGGAGAGGTTTAGGGCTGTTGCCGTGAAGCGTGATACAAAACTCTTCCCTTTCTTTCCAAACGACATTTTGAAAGCGATGGAACTTGTCCTCGTTCTTGAGGAGTACGACTCGCAAACACGTACTTGCCGCCCTCCCCACCTATTCGCCTATAATAGAAGCGAATCGTGGTTTGGCTAGTTCCCTTCAACCTACATAACCAAAGGAGGCACTCGTGTTTTGGAGGAAGCGGTTTTGCTCGATGCTGAGGTTCCTTTATGGCTCCATGTGGGCTATTGGGAGGGCGTTCCAGCCTCCTCTTCAGAAGTAGGTTTTTTTGGGGGCGGGGTAGCAGGGCTATACAATCTCTGCACTCTAGAAGCGCATCGGAGGGGCGGTATTTCAACGCAGTATTAGGCATCGCGCCAATGAGCATCGCACGCTATGCCGTTTCGTAGTGAAACATGGGGAGGGAATGCCCCACTGAAGCAGGATTCTTAGCCGTGAAATACAAACTAGAAGGTGTGCAACTGCACTCGGAGGCGTATCGTTGTTTTTATCTCTAAATCGTTCGCTCTTTCGTGCCTTCTGCCTTATTGTCCTCTTGCTTCTGAGCAAGCCCGGCTGGAGCCAAAACCTGCCTAGTGAACTGGTTCCCTCTGAGGTAGAGCGTCTTGAAGGCGACAAAACTCTCCTCACAGGGCAGTTCCCCGGACTCATTTATACTCCACGCAATATTATGCCTGTTTTGGAAACGGAGTATCAGCAGAGTTTCAAGGTTGCCACAGGGGTCTATGTGGCGGAGAAAGCCGGAGACGACATTATTCGGTATGCCCGTCGCTTCATCATCTATACCCCCAACAATGAGCTACTACCCACCACCAAACGTGTTGCTCGTGCCTGTCAATTGCTTCATGCCCTCTACAAAGCCCACCTACAACGGGATCACCCACGCACGGAGCCAACCGTAGAGGTCTGGCTCATGCAGCAAGGGGGAGGTGTCTCTGCGGAGAAGGCAGGGAGACAGTTCAAAAATCAGATATATCTCTTCAACATCCTGACGGATCGAACCCCCACAGAGTGGCTTCGCGAGATTGCCCATGAGTATGGTCACTATATCTTACCGGGAGTATCTGGCTTCACAGCTCCCGAAGAGTGGGGCAATGGAGTGTTGGGAGAGAAGCTTTTTCTGCTCTGGATTGGGCAAGAGGTACAGGCGGGACGCCTTAGCGCAGAACAACTTCCTTTTGCAAAGCTGGAAGAACTTGAGGAGCATCTCAAAAGCAGGATTGAGCCACTCCTCCAAAGACTTGTGGGCGAGGCTATAAGTGAAGGGGGAATGAAGCGTCGTGATGCCGAAGGCATGACCTATTTTGCAGGGGCAGCGATCTATTTTGATTCGGTCTACGGCTCTCGTGCCCTCAAAGATGCCTTCGCCTATACCGAGTCGGCAGATGGCTCTATCTTCATCAAATCGAACGACTTTTATCGGGGGATATTGAAATCTCTCGAAACCGCCAATGAGATACACCTCTCCAGTCCTGCCCACAAACGCGAAGGGAGTGTGGACTCGTTTATGGTCTACCTGCCACGCGGAGAGTTTAAAGTGACTTCCCCCTCCAGTGTAAAGCGCTGGGAGGTGATCGTTGGGGATACAAGCATTCCTCTACAGAACGCCAAGAGCCTAACCGTAAGTCGCGCAGGCTGGCGCAAAATCAAGTTCTACTTGCTTAAGGAGACGCAAGACCCACTCCGCTTGACCTTATTACGACGTGGAGCAGAGGTGAACTAATGTCAGAGGTTCTCTCCGCCATTCCCCGCTATGAGGTGGAAGCGGTGGTTCTAGCCCATGAACGGGTGATTGGTTCTGAGTTTGAGATCGTCCTCTCTGCTCCAGAAGTCGCCCGCGTGGCACAACCGGGACAGTTTGTAGAACTCCTTTTTGGCGAACATTATGCTCCGCTGATCCGTCGTCCTTTCAGCCTCTTTGGGGTGGATAGGGAGGCAGAAACGTTTCGGATTCTCTACGTGGCGCGTGGCTCCTTCACCAGTGCACTGGCAGAAAAGAGACCCGGAGATAGCGTCTCTCTCTTGGGACCCCTGGGAAACCCGTTCCATTTTGTCCCGAACCGTCGCCCTTTGCTCATCGCAGGGGGAATTGGCGCGCCCCCCATTCTCTTTTTGGCGAGAGAGATGTGTCAAGTCTATGGCATCGCTCCCCAATCCATTCGCGTGATCAATGCGGCGCGAACGCAAGACCTCTTGGTAGGTATGGTAGAATTTGAGGCACTAGGCGTCGATCTCCAAGCCGTCACCGAGGACGGCTCACAGGGGTATCGTGGACGAGCCACAGACCTCATTCCAGAGCCGAACGTAGAGGGGCAGTCTTGGGCAATCTACAGTTGTGGTCCTATGCCGATGCTACGCGCCATTGGGAACATCGCTCTCAAACAGAATACCCCTTGTCAACTTTCAGTCGAGACTTCTATGCCTTGTGGCGTAGGTTTTTGTTATGGGTGTACCATACCAGTACACGATCTGGCATCTCCTGAGGGCTTCCGCTATGCACGGGCATGTGTGGAGGGTCCCGTCTTTGAAGCCCGTGACCTTCTTTGGAAAGAGTAACAATATGTCCATCAACAACGAACTCACTCCTCCTGATCCGGCACTAGACCCCACACTGGATCACCTCTCTCGCAGAGCACTCTTAGAACGGATAGGTGCAGGTGCTTTGGCGGCAACCGTCGTTCCAGAGGCACTACAAGACAAAAAAGCGCGTGCGCTTGATGATCCTATGATCCAAAAGAGCGAGATCACCTTCACCTCAAAGGGCGCAGACGACAAAGAGGCGACCCTTAAAGGCTTTCTGGCACTCCCAAAAGGGAAGAAGCGAGTGGGAAGCGTGATCGTGATCCATGAGATTTTTGGGCTTACCGATCATATCAAAGATGTGGCGTGCCGATTCGCACAGGAGGGCTATGTCGCTCTCGCCCCGAACCTCTTCACACGGGAAGGAGAGCCACCAAGTATGGCGGGGGGCTTCGGTCCGCTCATGCAGTTTGTGGGTAAGATTTCGGACAAGCAGATCGTTGCCGATCTCAACGCGGCAATGAAAATGCTTCGATGGCTAAAGCAATCTAACAAAAAAGTGGGGATCGTCGGGTTCTGCTATGGGGGGCGAGTCAGCATGATTCTCGCAGGATATGCCCCCGATCTCAATGCCGCCGTTGCCTACTACGGACGCATATCGGGCAATAAGACAGAGGCGCAACCGGCACACGCCATCGATCTCGTAGAGAAGATGAAGGCTCCCCTGCTCGGACATTTTGGGGCTTTAGATAATGGTATCCCCCCCTCAGAAGCCGATAAGCTCCGTGATGCTCTCAAGCAGCACAACAAAATCGGAGAAATCTATGTCTATGAGGGCGCAGGGCATGCCTTTAATAACGACACGAGGGAGAGTTATCGTCCAGAGATTGCAAAACAGGCGTGGCAGAGAACACTCGACTGGTTCAAGCATAACCTCCATTAGAAAACGGCTCTGCAATTACAAAAGCAGAGCCTCTGCACTTCTTCCACACTCTAAGCCCGCGCTCTCCTCTGGAACAATGAGGAGGGCGTTTGCTCCCACCATCGAACTCAGCCGACTCGATCCCTGATTCCCAGTAATTCGCGCAAAGGCTTGCCCACTCTCCCAACGCACGTGCGCCCGTACATATTCACGTCGCCCCGGAATATGGGGGACAGGCTCCTCCAAAATCACAGGAATACGTACTCTTTCCAGAACAGTATGCCCCGCCATCTTCCGTAAAGTTGGGCGCACGAAGAGTTCAAAGGTGACGAGTGCCGACACGGGGTTGCCGGGCAAGCCGAAGAACAGAGTCTCCCCAATATGCCCAAATGCAAGAGGTTTTCCCGGCTTCATGGCGATTCGCCAAAACTCCAACTGCCCCAATTTTTCGAGAACTGGCTTTACAAAATCCCGATCTCCTACAGACACCCCCCCCGCCGTCACAATCACCTGTGCTCCACTCTCCACACAGGCACGAAAGGCGTTTTCTGTCGCCTCGCTATCGTCGAGGATGTGGGTCATGGAGTGGACAATAGCCCCTGTCTCTCGAACCAAACTCGCAAGCGCGTAGCGGTTGCTATCTCGAATCTGTCCCGGCAAGAGGGTTGCGCCTTGCTCCAAACTAACCAGTTCATCTCCGGTAGAGAAGATAGCGACACGAGGCGCACTATAGACCGGAACCTCTGCACAACCCACTGTCGCCAGTATCCCGATCTCTGAGGAGCGAATGGAGGTTCCTCGTGCCAGCACAGCACTTCCTTTTTTTAGCTCTTCCCCTTGGCGGCGAATATGTTGCCCCGCTTGGGCAGGAAGCGAAACCTCCACCGTGTTTGCATCTCTCATGTGGGTGTCTTCCACCATCACCATTGCATCGGCTCCGGTGGGAAAGGGTGCGCCCGTCATTACCCGCATGGCGGTCTGTGGTAGCACTGTTTGAGACGACATCTGCCCTGCCACCACCTCCCCAATCACCGTTAGGAGGACAGGAGAGTCTCTATTGGCTCCGTGGGTATCCCCTGCACAAACAGCAAAGCCATCGACGGCAGAGTTGGTGAAAGGGGGCAGATCGGTATCCGTGCATATCTCCTCTGACAACACACATCCCAATGCCTCTAGGAGAGGGACACGCTCTTGAGCGCAGGGTGTCACCGTCTCTAGTATCGCCGTAAGTGCCTCTTCTACTGTTTTCAATCTCGCTCCTTAATCGATATAGATAAACTCATTGGAACAGAGCAACAGATGCACATAGTCTTGCAATGCCTCTGGCTCTTTTCCTTCAGAACGCAAGAATTGCTCCCCAATGGAGACCTCTTCTGCAGTTGGTTTGCGCGCAAAGAGTAGTGTGTAGAGCCATGTTATCCGCTCCGCAGGGCTACTTTGCGGTGCTTCGGTTTGGAGGCGCGCAAGCACAAACTTTGCCTGCTCCTGTGTCCACGCATGGTTCAAAAAATAGAGAGCCTGCGGTGCAATAGTTGAGATAGTGCGCTTCTCTACGATGCTAGTTGGGTCTGCGGAATCGAAGAGAGGGCAGAAGCCGCTCTTCTCCGAGCGCAGAGTCATTTGATAGAGGGTCCGGCGTTGAGATTGAGGGTCTCTGTCTCCCACTCCTCCCATGCGTGTGTCCAGTTTTCCGCTCACCATCAAGAGGCTGTCTCGTATCGCTTCAGACTCCAAGCGTCTGCGCGGCATCCGGGACAGAAGGCGATTATCGACATCTTTTGCCAAAGCGATGGGAGAGGCGACAGAGGACTGCTGATAGGTATTGGAGAGGAGTATCACGCGGTGCATCTGCTTGAGAGACCACTTCTGCCGTAT
>CAMCUQ010000039.1 GCA_945878775.1 Chthonomonas calidirosea | reverse complement strand
CCGCCACCACCACTCATTTGTCCAAGTGGGTTAAAGCCGTAGTACTGTGAGGTGAAGGCGCGAGTAAAGGAGAGGTTCTGCGCACCGAGGAATGCCGCGATATTAACACTACTGAGTGTGCTAACATAGATGCGGTTAAGGCGGGTCTTTGGAGGTCCCTTTTCGGTATCCTCTTTTTCCGCAGTGGTCTCAAGAGCTTCTACCTTGATAGGAATGATGCTATAGACACCATCTTGAAATTGGTAGGTGTACTCAAGACCAGATGCCTTAATAACAGCGTCGAGAGCGTTCTTAAAGGGCTGTTTGATGTGCACTGTCACAAGGGTTCCACGCAAGTTATTATCTAGCGAGTACTGTGCTTTTGCTTGCTTAAACAGCAGTGTGAGTGCCTGGTAGAGATCAACACCTTCTAGGTCAAGAGTTATCGTCTTGCTAGAAAGCGCGTCGTTTGCGTCTGGTGCAGGATCCTGTGCAAATGCAGGAGCCGACAAAGAGACGCCACCGAGCATGGCTAGTGAGAGCGTCGCTACTGCGACTTTGCCCCATTTTAATTTCATGAGAATGCTCCTCCTCATATCCAATACCCGGCTCTGAATAGTTTACCGGGTTGGTGCAGTCAAGTGGTAATACTTAGCAAACCGCTTGACGTTGTGCCTGTTGGGTTTTGTGTAGAAACGAGATTGTGAACAGTCTCCCTGTTCAATCCGCCTCTCGGCTAGTCCACGGTGGGTTACCTGCGTCCAAGCACCTTTCCGCATCGCCAACGTACAACGTATCTATTCACAAACTCTGTGGGGAGAAATATATCCCCCCACATTTTCTCAAAAGAGAGGTGACAGATCACTCGAAGTTCGCGCCACCGCTACGGCGTCCGCGCCCTGCGCCAGGTGCAAACCCAGACGCTCCAGCAGGATTGCCAGCCCCCATGCCTCCGGCAGGACGTGCCGCATTAACCGCTGAAGGAGGTGCATCGCCATAAGCGACCTGTTGGACACGAATGACGTTCCCTTCAACTTTCCGCAAAAGCACATTCTCCGTGGTAATGGAGACAACTTTATAGCCATCGGCAGTTAGAGCACCCGGCTGAACGATCTCCGTCTCTCCACTCCCCTCGACCAAAACAGCATAGACACCGTCACCGTTCATAAAGCCGGCAAAGCGACGGGAAGGCGTTTCACGAATCTCGACGGGTTGGGTCGGGGGAGCCGTGATGCTTGGGCTTGCGAGGCGAATTGGCTCAACCGAATCGAAGACGTTCGGAGGAGGAGGCAATGATCGCCAGTCATAGTAGAACGGGTCTGGATTTGGACGACCCAGTTTGGCAAAGTTCGGCTTATCTTTGGGATCGGGAGCTGTCATGGCAGCGGGTCCTGATTTGGTTGCCGCACCACTGCCGGCTCCCATCATGGAACTCATCTGACCAGCACCGGGGATCATCGTAGTATCAGGAGCACCTGCCTTCGTTCCAGCTACCGTGTCGGCTGTCGGAGCCGCATCGCCACCGCCACGCATCATCACAAAGGCAGCAATTACGAGCACGACGACACCAGCGACACCTCCAATAATCATTTGTTGCTTCTTATCCAAGGTCTTTATTCTCCTCTAGTGTGTCCTACTATTCGGCAGATGCCGATTTGCCACCACCGCCACCGGACGCCGTATTGCTACGCGCACCGCCACCCATCATCGACATCATGGCAGCCTGTCCGCCACCCATAGCACCGCCGCTCATGCCGCCCATCATACCACCACCACCACCGCCAGTACCTGTACCGCCAGCAATACGAGGGTCCTCTTTGGGAGGCTCTTTGCCGGGAATGACATAGAGCGACAGATCATAGGTCAGCTTCAAGTTGGGGCTATGCCCCTGAAGCGCCACATTGGAAACAACGGGCATTCCGTGCTTTGGCATATTGTTGAAGCGTCGCAGATGCGCCATTGCTTCCGAGAAGCTTTTTGCGGTCACAGAGACCGACCAAGGCTTCGAGGACGGGAACGTGATCGTGGTCAACTGACTGATCTTGTTAGGATCGGTAGAGTAGGCTTCAATCGGGAAGACCGGATTGTCTCGGCTCACACCCATTGTTCGCTGAGCATCGTACCAAGCCTCCAACCAACGTCCCCACAGAGTAGGAATGTCTTTCACGCCATAGGCAGCCGCATTGTTCAAAACGGCTTTCTCTTGATAGAGTTCGATCAAGTTGCCCTTGGGATCGAAAGTGAGGTCAGGCATATAGCGCGAGGAGTATACACGCCAGTCATCTGATGCCTTTTGTGCCTTGGCTATCTCTTTATTCTTTTCGGTCAGCTTTGCCTGCACTTGCTGTTCGGTTCCGCCAGCGTCTTGAGTTGACTTGGTTGCTTTCTCAAGCTCGGCAGTCTTCGTCTGCGTGGGGCTAATCATCGCGAAGTACATTATCAGAAACAAGACAAGCCAGATCGAGACACTTATGGCAATAATATGTAGATTCGTTAATCGTTTTAACACTGGTGCGACTCCTTCTTAGTCTTCAGCGCCCGCTTTGCCCTTGCCGCTAGAAACGGGGGCTGCGCTGGTGCCTGACGAAGCCGCATTGCTACGCGCACCGCCACCCATCATCGACATCATGGCAGCTTGTCCGCCACCCATAGCACCGCCGCTCATGCCGCCCATCATACCACCGCCGCCACTACCACCTCTGGCACTACCCCATGCCGGTATAGCCTTGCCACCCGCTAGAGGTTTCGCCAAAATCAGGTGTCCTGCAAAGGCGATACCGGGGCGTCCTTCGAGTTCTGTGGGACCGACACTCGCGTTTGAGCGGGCTCCGCCGCCGCCGCCGCCGCCCATACCACGACCACCGCCGCCGCCCATCATCGCAGCCATCATGCCTGCACTACCACCGGCAGGACCGCCGCCCATTCCGCTCATAGCGCCACCGCCACCCATTGCCACCGTTGCAGGGGTTCCAGTGCCACCCGTCGCAGGGTAAGGGTGAGCGGGCAGGTCAAACTGAACTTGGGCAAAATCAGGGCTTTTGCGAAGTTCCATCCACCAGCGAGCAACGTCTAGTTCTGTTGGTGCAAACCCAAGTATCTCCAAATTGCTAGAAGAGGTGAGGCGCATGCTGTTCAGAACCACAACAGGTGTGGTCATAGCACGCATATTCTCATAGACCATTGCCCAAGCATCGTTGTAGGTGCGGGTGTCGTTTACAAAGTCCGACTTTGCCTGAGTAGCTGCGGCTCCCAGCTTAACCTTCTCAATGCTTGTCACTTCAAGGTCATATTTTTCTTTTTGGGTTTTAGCCTCGTCACTTGCCTTTTGCGCTGTCTCTTGAGCAGCCTTAGCGTTCATTAGCAAGAAGCCACAAGCCAAGATAACCACAAGACTGACGGCACCACCAAAAATCACGTAGTTCCGCTTCTTCAGGTCATCATAAATATAGGGTGGAAGTAGGTTGATGCGTAGCATCGATATGTCTCCCTTGGTTATTCCGGTAATTTGGTTCTATGGAGGAGCGAAACGCTTGTATGCATGCCCCCCATAGATGGGGACTAGCGTCGCTTCTTTCCTCCAGAGTTTGCCATCAGATCGCGTGCTCCCAAACCGATACAAACCGGGAAGAGAGAGCCAATCTGTGCCAAATGATCCGGTGAATAGTTTTTCGACGTGACGTTTAGCCCTTGCAAAGGATTCGCCACACGAGTTGGAATACCCAACTCCTGCTCTATGAAGGGGGCAAGGTTCTTCACATTTGAAGAGCCACCCGTCAAGAGTATTTCATCAATGCGGGCTTCGCTATTCCGTCCACGATAGTAGTCTAAGGAACGGCGAATCTCCTGCACTAATTCTGCTAGAACCGGCGCGATACAGTTGAAAATCTGGACTTTAAGCGCGTCATCGGCATTTACTACACCTGTAGAGGAGGTCATCTCTCCAGTGGAAGGAACCCACTGTGTAGGAACCACTTCCATTGTGGTGAATGCGCTACTGTCGCCAGAGCCAAATGCTGTTTCCGCAGTTCCAAACCCCGTCTCCGCCGTTCCAGTACCCTGATCGGTAGTACCAGACTGTGCAGAAAAGTCGAATGGGGATGCTTGTGGGGCTGCCCCCGGCACCGTAAACGCGCTCTGCTCTTCAGTGGCGAACGTGGGTGTCGCCCCCGGAGTCGAGAAATCAAAAGGCATATGTGCTGAAGGAGTCGCTATCTCTGACGTACCGAAGTCGTGGAAACCGCCTCCTGTCATCCCAACATCTGTCTGACCGGTGAAGGTTGCGGGTGCAACAAGCTGTCCCATAAGCACCTCACCATGTTCTCGCTTGTACTGCTCGGCGGTGACCATATCGACCTGCATATATTCCGCAATGGCTCTTGTCAGTTGATCTCCTGCCATTGGAATAGTACGCGGGAACGAAAGCAACTTGTCACGAAAAATAGAAATGTCGGTATTGCTGGCACCCAGATTGATGATAGCCACTGTGTAACCCGGTGTATTCGGAGATTGCCCCACTTCGAGTAAGGCACGTCCCACCGCAATCGGCTCTACATCAATCGCATCGGGTTTTAACCCCGCTGCAAACAGCATCTCAACATGTTTATCCACAAGGTCGCTCTGTGCTACAGCCAGAAGCACCTCCATCATCGCCCCTTCGGCATAGCCTTCAGGGCGTGGAATGGGGCAGAAATCCATGATGCTCTCGGTCAGGCTGAAGGGAACTTGGCGTTCTGCTTCAAACTGCATCTGGTTCCCCAGTTCCGATTCGCTCACTTGTGGAATTTCAAGGACACGCACCACGACTGCAGACTGCCCTGAAACGGAGCTCACGCACTTCTTTGCCGTGATATGTGCTCTGCTCAGAAGGTCTTTGACGGCTTTGCCCAGCAACTGAGCGTCGATAATCAATCCGTTATCGATAGCTTCTTGAGGGGTGGGTGCAAGGTCCAGCGCAGTCACTTCCACGCTACTACCGGTACGTCGTAGCTCCACCACCTTAATGAGTTGCGAACCGACATCCAAACCAACTACGGTTCCGCCCGCCATATCTTGCTCCACTCCTTAACGAACGCCACATGAGTGCTACTGGAAGCGTTACGTCTTTCTGGGATTTGTTGAGTCTTCTATTTCGCTCTAGAGAGTCAGATTACCTCTTCCCGAAGTTCTATTTTCGGTTGGATTTCTCCTGCTTTCCAGATAAGATTCTCTATGCCAGTGGGCATTGTAACAGGTTTCACTACAGCTGTCAACACCTGATTCCCGATTTGGAGTGCATTTTTCGTGATGCTAAGCCTCAAAATGCGCCGAACTGCACTTTTTCTTCTGCACTCCTTTGGTTGCCAAAACCCTTAAAAAGGTTCATTTTTCAATTTAAAGAAAAAATTTGCAACTTCAAGAAGTATAAATGGACTAATATGGCGTATATTATTTTTGTCCTCATCTTCACTTCGGTGTAGATAGAGACGCGCTTACCTAGTTCAAGGAGATCGATAGTCACGATGAAAAAAATCATTTTGTTCTCTGGTGCAATGGTGTTGCTCGCCTCCATGGCGGTCGCAGGACCTCCTAAAAAGGCAGCCAAGACCCCCGCATCCATCAAGTGTGCCGTCATGCCTAGCAACGATGTGAACGTCAAAGACGCTACTTCGAAGAAGATGTTTGCCGATTACAAAGGCAGTCGTTATTTCTTCTGTTGTGGCGGATGCCCTGACTCTTTTAAGGCAGACCCCGCAAAGTACGCCAGCGCAGCACACATCGCTACACCCAAAGCAGGCAAGAAGAGCGGCAAGAAGGCTTAGGCTTTCTTCGTTATTCAAAACAACTCGGCGGGAGAGCAGAACGTTCTGCTCTCCCGCTTTGTGCATCTACCGCCTTCCATACAACAGCCCTTGCATCTGAGGGAGTACTTGAAACTACAAAAGGCGGATAAAGCGTAGTTCCGGGGCTGTATGTGCTATCGCTTGTGAGAGAAAGGAGAGAACAGAGTGAAAGTGTCATTAGGTATGTTGAGCGTAGCAGGACTTTTATCTTTTGGATTGTTGATTTTTGCTGGAAAGAGCGTAAACGCGGAAGACTCACCTCAGTGGCGTGGTAAAGACCGAACGGGTGTCTCTGCTGAAAAGGGCTTGCTGAAGTCGTGGCCCCAAGGGGGTCCTAAACTGCTCTGGAAGGCGACGAATCTGGGCGAAGGGCACGCAACACCCGCTATTGCAAAGGGGCGTGCCTATGGCATGGGGCTTCGGGGTGATGCGGAGGTCGTTTGGGCACTCGATCTCTCTACTGGTAAAGAGCTTTGGAATAGGCGCATCGCTGGCGGGGTTCAGCTGGATGCGGGGCAGGGGGGCTATGGCTCGCGCTCCACGCCCACGGTGGTCTCAGATCGCCTCTATGCGCTTGGGGTGAGCGGGCATTTCGTCTGCCTAAGCCTTGCCGATGGCAAGGTTCTTTGGGAGCATGACCTTCCCACAGAGTACAGTGCAGAGGTTCCTAAATGGGGCTACTGCGAATCGCCTCTGATTGAGGGGAATATGGTTGTGATTGCGCCGGGTGGAAGTAAGGGCGCCATCGTCGCGTTTGACAAAGTAAATGGGCGACAGGTTTGGGTTTCCCAACTCCCCGATGGCGCACGAGCGCACTACTCTTCGGCGATAGCGGCAACGGTGGACGGGAAAAGGCAGATCATCCATTTTCTTTCCAATGGTGTGTTCGGCGTTTCCGCGACAGAGGGCAAATACCTCTGGCGCTACAATAGCCCTGCCAACGGGGTCGCAAACTGCTCTTCTCCCATCTTCCACGACAACCATGTGTTCGCGGCGTCCTCCTATAGTACCGGGGGTGGGCTTGCGAAGATACAAGGCAACACGGCGACCGAGGTCTATTTTACGAAGGACATGATGAACCATCACGGTGGTGTGATCCTGCTTGGTGAGTACCTTTATGGCTACGATGATCACTCCCGTACCTTAAACTGTATGGAGTTCAAGACAGGTAAGGTGGTGTGGGCAGAAAAAAGCGTAGGAAAAGGCTCTCTCACTTATGCGGATGGACACCTCTATCTCCGCAGTGAGCGCGGTCCTGTCGCGTTGATTGAAGCAAGCCCTGAAAAGTATATCGAGCGAGGGCGTTTCGAGCAACCGGATCGTAGTCGTGCGAATGCATGGCCCTATCCTGTTGTGGCAAATGGTAGGCTCTACCTACGCGATCAGGACATTATGCTCTGCTACGAGATCAAAGAGTAGCCCACTCTTTATTCCCTGTTTTCAAGCCCCATCTCTCCTGCAAACAAGCGGAAGAGAGGAGGCTTAGAGGGAACCCTTGAAACGGTGAGGATTGGAAAAAGGTCAGAATTAGTAGATCACGGCGCGAGGCTCAAAGGTCACGCCTACATCCAAGGGGAAAACGGGTCTCGCACAGATTGTGTGTCCCAGTCGGGGAAGATTGGCGGAGGTTGCGCCCGGTATATCGATATTGAAGTTCTTCTCCACCCACGCATCGTACATATGGTACTCGGTATGGGGAGACTTCACCACGATGAGATCGTAATCACGCGGGTCGAGTCCATTCGCATAATACATCGCCCTATCGAAGAGGCTCAAGGTGCGACTGAAAACCACGACGGTGAAGTTATCGAAAGTCAGAACCGCAGTGGGTCCCGCGTCAATCTCAACCTTCATCGTCTCAAGGCGTCCTTTGCCGTCGGAGAGTGAACGTACCCTTGCACACACTTGCATCGGTGAGAACCGCCCGCTATCCAATCCGCCCCCAAGCCCCACCTCAATCATCGCACCAACACCCGCCTTGTGGGCAACAGCACTCGCGACAGGATCGACGATCTGCGCTAGAACCCGCTTTGTATAGCCCTGTTCCCGCAACCCTTTAAGAATGATATTCGAGTCCCCCGTTGCCCCCGAAGAGGTGGCGTCTGGGGCATCGGTAAAAACGACGGGACCCTGCATCGTGGAAGCCTGCTGAATGGCACGTTCCAGAGAGATAAACTTGCCCTGCATTCTGTGGCGTAGCTCCCAAAACTCTGCCGAAAGCCGTATTGCCTCCTGCGTTGCGAGTTCTGGGTTGCCGTCTGTGGCAACGATTACCTGACAGCAGAGTTCTGGCACATCCGTGAAGGGGTTCCCAATCATGATCCCCGCCGCCAAAGCCGTAGAATCCCGCTCAATCCGTTGCGCCTCCCGAATCAGATCACCATAACAACCCGATTTGGTGACCAGTTCGTCTCCCCGCACAAGGGCAGGAATGACGACACGCGCAATGACAGGTTGTACCTTCTCCTGCAAAATCTTCACCAAAAACTCAGCGGCACGACGCCCCGTATCCGCAAAATCGACATGAGGATAGGTGTGATAGATCGCGAAGCCATTCACTTGCCGTAACATTCGATCCGTGAGGATACCGTGTAGATCGAGCGAAATGACGATAGGAGTTTTCTCTCCCACCATTTTCCGCGTCTCTTGGAGCAGGAAACCTTCGGGATCAAGTTCTCCCTCTGCCCCCATCGCGCCATGCAACGAAAAATAGACACCGTCAATCCCCGATTTGGCTCCCGCTTCTACAGCACCCAAAACCTCAGTAGAGAGGCGTTCCCACCCCTCCGCAGAGAGTAGCCCTGCCGAACCTGCCCGCGCAGAGATCGTCAGGACTGGCTCCATACCTTTGGAACGAAATACGGACAAGCCTCCTCCCAATGCCGTGTTCAAGCCGTCTTGCTCCAACATCGCTTCGCCCTTCGCAATGTGGAAACTTTCGTACTGAGACGGAACGGGGTTAAAGGAGGAAATCTCCTGCATACATTCGACAATGAGAATTCGAGGATGAGTGGACACGGTTTCTCCCTAATCAAAATAGTAGTCGCACAGCAAATTAAGCCCTACAGACCCATATCCGACGCCATTTGCAAGAAGCTCTGATACCGACGCGCCGAAACCTTTCCTGCCTCAACCGCCTCTTTCAAATTGCAACCCGGCTCTTTCATGTGCTTGCAATCCCGAAAACGGCAAGGCTCCTCCAAAGGCGAACGAAACTCTGGGAAACAAGCTAACAGCTCCTCACGGCTCATCTTGAGGAGTTCTACCTTACGAAGCCCCGGCGTGTCGGCGACCCAGCCCCCCGTTGCTAAAGGTATCAATTCGCGCATGATCGTCGTGTGTCGCCCCTTGAAGGTCGTATACCCGATCTCTCCAGTGTCCAAGCGCAAGCCCGGCTGAACCGCATTCAGCATACTCGACTTTCCGACGCCAGAGGGACCCGTAAACGCCGAAATACGATCACGCAACTCCTCTCGCAACCCCTCAATACCGATCTTCTCGTGGGCACTCACCGGCAATACACGATAACCAAGCTGCTTAAACTCGCGGAACCGCTCCTCAAATACGGTATGGGAAACCAACTCGCACTTATTCGCAACGAGGACAAGCTCAATCTCATAGTATTCGCCCGCCACCAACCATCGGTCGATAAGCCAAGGATCGGGGTTTGGTTCTGTGCAAGCAAACACAATCACCAAGAGGTCAAGATTCGTCATGAGGGTCTGCTCTTTACCCCGAAAACCCTGACGGGCAAACCGGGAAGAACGGGGCAGTATCTCCTCAATCACCCCATGTTCCGCATCAGTGGCAACAAAACGCACTCTATCTCCAACCGCAACGGTGTCCTTTGTCCACGGGCGTTTTGCCTTCGTCACACGTCGCGCAACGCTCAGGCTTGTATTGTAGGTGAAATCTTTCTTTAGGTTTCCCCGCAATGTACACAGATGCTGAACGACCTCTTGCCCCTCCTCCGAAATTATCTGAACAATGTACTGCCCGCTCACAGCACGCAATACAATTCCTTCGTGCAATGTGACAGGACCCTCTGCCTCAAAAACGGGTTCTTCCTTAGGACTCTTCTCGATAGTATTCCTCCTTCCGCATTCTCCAGCGGAAATTAGTGCAAAACAACGCCTTTGCTATCCTATCGTCACCCACAAGGCAGGTGATAAAGAAACCCCGACATTTTTTGCCAGACACCCACCCCACACGCTTTTCCAAGCCATTTCACTTGACAAATGGACAGTGACACAGTATATTGAAACAGAAGTACAGAGCTTTATCGCGGGGTGTGGCTCAGCTTGGTAGAGTACACGGTTCGGGACCGTGAGGTCGCGAGTTCGAATCTCGCCACCCCGATTAAAACAGTGCAGACCTCCCCAAAGGAGCCCTTACGGGACTCTCTATTGAGGAGGTTTTGTTGTCTCCATCTCCTCCAACGTCTTCCGCATAGCAGAAAGTAGGCGAGGCGTATACGTCTCTATCTTCGCAAAGTTTTGTCTTATCTGCTCAAAAGCGATCTCCCCCGGCTTGAGTGGGCTTTGAATCTCATAGGTCACGGCAAGAGCGTCCCGAATCGCAGGAGAGTTCAATCGTGCAAGTGCGTTCAGCATACGTGGCTCATACCAGTTGTTCTCATACCCATGCCTTGCCTGCCACGCTCCTGCATCCTTCACCAGCAGTGCCAATGCCTTCTGTGTTTCTTTACCACTCTCCACCGCGTTGACCAGCCCAGTGATCGCCGCACGATAGCGAAGCATCATCGCCAAATCGGTCAAAAACCGTTTTGCACTCCCAAAGAGAAGCCCCTTCAAGGGTCCCATCTCCAGCCTTTGCCGTGACAGACTATCCAGTTTTGACGCCATCTGTCTTTGTGCCTCTATGTCCAAAGAGCCGAGTAGCCCCCACGCCTGTACTATAGTTGCACCCTGTCCCACGATGAGATCGTTCCCAAACTGAACATAGTCCTCTGGCGTGAGAGAGCGTCCCAACGCGCCACGCACAAATGCAAAGGTGTTTGGCAATTGTACGCAGTGGGTCTGTGCGTTCCCCATAACGCCCAGTGGAGCGTCACTTTTTGCCCCTTCATAGGCGTTATCCCCACCAAAATTTGTAGAGGGGAACGAAGGCTCTCCCTCAATACGTCCATAGTTGAAGCTCATTACCCGACCTGCAACACCAAACTTTTTGGCATAGGCGAGTCCGTTTGCCATACCCCACGGCTCAGGATTCAGGGCTATGAGGCGTTGCAATGTCTCCTCGTACTCTTCGGGCTTACCGAGTTCAAGTTTGCCCTTCTCATAGAGCCTTCCCCAACCACGCCAACCCGCGTGCATCCAGTAGACGAGTTCTATCTCTGGACGAATGCGGTTCAACATTTTTCGATGCTCGCCCAAGAGGTTGACAAACTCAGCAATGCTGGAGTTTGGATACCCCCCCGGATCACTGTCGATAATTGTCACACCATCCACATTTTTGAGATACTGAATCAGTTTTTGACGCCATGTGATCATTTTCTGCATGGCGACAGGATCGCCAGGGTTGACGAGGTCTTCGCAGTAGTAGTAGTGCCTCTGTTGGAATGTGGCTTTTCGTGCCTCCTCATTGCGGGCAACGATATTGGGGCAGAGGGCAATGTAGACGCGCATCTGATGCTCATTGTGGAGCATGTCGATCACCTTGCCCAGCTTAATGAGGTTGGCGCGGTCACTAGGCATGAGTGGCTCTGGCATGGTCTCTAAAATGGGCCAAAGAAGAATCGTGTTGTACCCAATGGCTTTCAGCCCTCCGGCATAACCTCTCCAGTCCTCCAATGTCCATGTTCTTGCCGCATAGGGGTGCTTGTAGGGCCAATGCTGATGAACATACATCCCTACTCCAGAGGTTGAGGCAGATTTCACGGTGCTTTGTCCTTCCATCAGGCAATTGCTTCGGCGTTGCAGAAGAGGTTTACCCACCTCTATAACGTCATATTGAGAGTGCAAAAGTGGGCTTGCTAGTGGCGCAGAGAGGTTTACTAGGGGCATTTGAGGGGAAGGTCTAACGCCCTGCGCTCGTGCGGAGTGGCTATCTCCCATAGCTCCGAAAAGAGTACAAATTACTATTGCGAAAGAAGCAAAAAACACTCGCGTGGTTCGGCATTGGTTGGTTATTCGGTTTTGCATATCTTCCCCTTTGGGTTTCGATGACTAACAGCCACGCTTACAGGCTCCTGAGATCAACCCAGGTATATAGTTCGGGATGGAGAGTCAAATCCCTCCTGTTTTTCTTAATCTATTCGAAGTATCGTTTCAAACGAACCCTGCTTCATCTCAGAAGTCGATTTTGCTGGCGTTTTTTCGGAAATAGAGGTCAGAAATTTCTTTATGTAGTGGTCAAAGGGAGCCTATCGTGCCTCTCCCTCTCCCTCAGTGAGTTGCCATATTCTATCGGGGGCAAGTCCCGTCCAAACCTGCTCTTTGCCCGTCGTCCATTTCACACTCACACGAGCGATTTGAGAGAGGTCGCCCAGCCCAAAGTGGACTCTGGCGTCACTGGCAGATTGATAGCTAGAACCACTGCGGCACACACCCCTGAATCGTTTCCCCCCCGCCTCCACAGTGATTTGCGCTCCATAACCGTTTGTATTTGATTGCTTCCCCACCAACCGAAACGTCATCCAGTGCCCTGCTTGAGACGTCTCATTGTGCAGCAGGCGGGCTTCCCCCCGATTTGGGATGAGGAGAATGTCGAGTTTACCATCGTTGTCGAAATCCCCCGAACAGGCTCCACGCCCCACAATGGGCAAAGCAAGATCGGCTCCGGCTTGTGCGCTCACGTCCCCGAAAGTACCATCTCCTCTATTCTTGAGCAAAATGGAGGGCTGTTCGTAGTTCTGCTCAGGGCTGCTCTTGTGAACAGTGTCTTCAATATGTCCGTTTGTAAAAAAGAGGTCTTGCCATGTATCGTTATCAAAATCGGCGAAGAAGAGTCCGAAGGTGACATAGGGAAAACTGGGCGCATGGGTTCCTATCTGCTTAGAGGTATCGAGATAGGGGGGCTTTGCGGTGAGCGGATAGAACCCTATCCCCTCAAAACTGAAATTTCCTATTGCGAGTCCGAAAATTCCCTCGTTACGATAGTCTGCCACATCAACCCCCATACCCGCACGCGCATTCGCACTATCACCCAAGGCAATCCCACTCTCAAAGCCGATCTCCTTGAAGGTTCCTTTGCCCGAATTGAGAAAGACGAAGTTTGGCTCCATGTCGTTTGTGACGATAATATCGGTGTAGCCATCCCCATTGGTATCGAGAAAGGTGACGCCGAGGGCTTTGGACTTCTGGTTCTCAATCCCTGCCTGCCGTGTAACATCCCGAAACCGCCCACTCCCCTCGTTGTGGTACAGTCGGCACGATTCCCCTCGGTATTCTTGGGGACGACAGTAGGACTTGAACCCCTTTGCCGTACAGGAAATGTCTGTTTCAGGCGTCCATTGCACATAGTGACACACGAAGAGATCAAGCTTGCCATCGTTGTCATAATCGACCCAACCCACGCTACTGCTCCATCCCTTGTCTTGCACTCCCGCGCTTTGTGCAACCTCCTTAAAGCCCTTCCCATGCTCGTTGTGAAACAAATAGTTCCTGCCAACAGCGGTGATATAGAGGTCATTATAACCATCGTTGTCGTAGTCCCCAACAGCCACCCCCATACCTGCACAGAAAATATCTAGTCCAATCTCTTTAGTCAGATCGGTAAAGGTTCCATCTCGGTTATTGTGATAAAGGGCAGGTGTTGGTTTCCCTTCATTGGTGGCACGTGGCTCCCACCAAGCCCCATTCAAGAGCAGAATATCGAGGGAGCCATCGTTATCATAATCGATAAAGCCCCCTCCTCCCCCCATTGTCTCCGGCAGGTAGTACTTCCCGTAGGCTCCATTATTCCGATTGAAGACAATTTTCGCCTCCGGCGCAACATTCCGAAAC
The DNA here is from genome assembly GCA_945878775.1 of Chthonomonas calidirosea. GTDB lineage: Bacteria > Armatimonadota > Chthonomonadetes > Chthonomonadales > Chthonomonadaceae > CAIJLM01. The sequence goes on along the minus strand of CAMCUQ010000039.1, from coordinate 9,514 downwards.
CGCACAGAGGGCGTAGTGAGAGGGGCGTTTGCGGAAGGGGAAGGGGGGTTAGATCGACAGCCAAATAGACAAGGGATGAGGCAGAATCCCATCAAAAGGAAGCTTTTTTTCATCGCCATATATGCCTTTTCACAGGTCTGGAGGAGAGGGGTTCTATGGCGATGCTGATCATCTCTTTGTAGGGTGGGAGAGGAACCTTCAGACTCTCATAGAGGTTTTTTAACTCTTCTTCTGCCTTTTTGCCTCCCTGAGAGAGAGCATAGGCAGTCTGAAACGAAGCGAGAGCCAGTGCTGTTTTGCCCTGTTCCCGATAGCATTTACCCAATGCTAGGTGCGTTTGTGGCTCCATAGGCTTTTGGTTGCGGAGAGTGATAAGCCCTTCAGCCCGCCTTTCCTGTTCTATCAATACTTGAGCAATTTCGCGTTGTGCGTTGCCGTTTGCCGTATCCCCAAGGCGCAAATAGGCGTTTGCGAATTTGAGTCGAAGAGAACCGTCGTTGGGGGCTAATATGAGCAACTGAGAGTAGAGAGCAAGGGCAGGGCGTATCCTGTTTTGCTCTAAGAGAAGCTCTCCCAGAGATTTTAGGGCGTCACGCTTTTGGCTCTCCACTTGAAGAGCAAGGAGGAGGTGGCTCTCCGCAAGCGCAAGGTCTTTGTGCGTATTCAAGGGGTTCCGAAAGAGTTTTGCAAGGAGAAGATGCGTGCGTGCCGCCTCCTCCTCTTTCTCCTTGCCTAATAGTGCCTCCAAAAGGCTCTGCGCTTCGGCGAACTGCTGTCGATTATGGAGCACAAAGGCGAGGCGTCGTGTGATAGTCGAGTTTTCGGGAGCAATGGTGTGCGCTTTTCGCATGGGTTCAATGGCTTCTGCCTGTTGTCCATGCTCTTCGAGTGCGATGGCAACCTCCATGTGTCCTGCAAAGTCGGTAGGAGAGAGTGTTTTCTCAACACTGTGGAGTATCTCCATTGCACGTTCATTCTGCTGAAGCCCAGAGTAGGCACGGCTCAAACCCAATTGAGAGGCAAGGCGGAGGTCTGGAACCTGCGCCATAGCGGTATAGGTACCAAGTGCGTTATTGAAGAGGCAAAGCTGTACTTCAATATGCCCTAGAGGTTCATAGACCGCAGGATTTGGGGTCATGCTATTCCCCACTTGTAGAGCATAGTAGGCGGTAAGAGTATCCCCTGCGAGTCCCGCTTCCCGTGCGAATTCTAGCCACTCTCCCCTATCAATAGTCTCGGAGGTGGCGAGTGCTCTACTCCGATCCGCCACTTTGTAGAGTCGCTCCTGTAGGGCAGTGATGTCCCCTGTTTGTGGTAGTGGGGGAGTATTGATAACAAGATCGTCACTCACGCGCAGTTGTGGGTTTGTGCGGGAACCGCTCAGGGTTCCAGTAATGCGATACACCATAAAGCCTATGGCAAACAGTAGAAAAATCACCACAAAGAGTAGCTTCTTCTGGGGCTTTTGTTCCGCTTTTTGAGGGGCGGGTGAGGTTTTCGCCTTCATGTGGAAAGGATGTCCTTACTTGTGAGCCGTTTTATGCTTACAAAGTGCGGTGTGTCTGAAGTAGCACTCTGCGAGTTTGCCGTCGCCTTAAATACGAGAGGAAGATTGGAAAAGGTTATCCTGTCGCAGATATACGGCTTAGACTTCGGAATTTCCTGCATTATTTGGCAGAGGCAGAGCGGTTCTGGTATGCTTTAGGAAGAGGATAGGAGCGCAACGAGGGAAATAATGATGGCAGAGATACCCTTTACAAAGATGCAAGGGATTGGAAACGATTTTGTGGTGATTGATGGACACAACCGCTCACAAGACTGGAGCGCGTTGGCAATACGACTCTGTGACCGCCATAAAGGGGTGGGAGCCGACGGTCTGCTCATCGTCGAGGCTTCCGAACGTGCCGATCTGCGGATGCGGATGTTTAACCCTGACGGAACCGAGGATGTGTGTGGCAACGGGATGCGCTGTGTAGTTCGCTATGCGTGGGAGCAGAGGCTCGTGACGGCAGAGCAGTGGCAGCTAGAGACAGGTAGCGGAATCCGATCTGTGGTAATATCAAAAGGCACAGAAGGGGCTTTGGAGGCGGTATCGGTGGACATGGGAGAGCCACTTTTCTCCCCAGATCAGATTCCTGCCCTCCTCCCTAACCCCTACGACTACCCTTTATTACTCTCAAATGGGGACTGCCTTGTCCTAACGGCACTCTCTACAGGGAGTACCCATGCGGTCACTTTTGTGGAGAGCCTACCCGATGATGCCACATTTCTGCGGATCAGTCCCCTTGTAGAGGAGCATCCTTTTTTCCCAGAGCGCACGAGCCTTATGTGGTGTCGTGTCGATGGACAAAATCGCCTGAGTATACGTATTTGGGAAAGGGGTTTGGGCGAGACGTGGGGATGTGGAACGGGAGCCTGTGCCACCGCCATAGTTGCGCTGCTACACGGCTACGCCAACCCAGACTTGCCCGTTCATGTGGCGAGCAAGGGGGGCACACTAGAGATTCTCTGGAGGCAGGGAGACTCTATATTGATGCGGGGTCCTGCCGAAACCCTCTTTCATGGTCTTGTGGAATTTGTGGAGGACGATTCTTCCGCAAAATGAAGAGAATACTTGCAGGGAATAGTGCAAGAAGAAGAGAATTGTCCCTTCAGGAAACCCTAATCCTTGCTGGAGGAACTTTTTTTGTCTGCACCCCCTCTTATTGTGCCCATGGAATCGTCTGAGCCGTCTCCAAAACCGGCAGGAAATGAGGTTGCGAAACCACGCCTCCACCTCGATTTTCTGGACGGAGTGCGTGCATGTGCCGCCCTCTATGTGGTCTTTTATCACGGTATTCTGCATACATGGAATATGGCTAAGGGGGGAGAGCAACCACCGAATTGGTTTGCACTCTCCCATTTCTTCCTTCAGAGTGGGCGCTTTGCAGTGAGCCTTTTTATTGTGATCTCCGGCTTCTGTCTCATGCTTCCGGTTGTTCGGAATCGAGGAGTGCTGAAGGGCGGCTCCCTCCCCTTTTTCCTAAGACGTGCAAAACGCATCTTGCCCCCCTACTACTTCACCATCGCGATCTCGCTTCTGCTCTTTTTTACCCTCATTGGACCGCGAACAGGTTTTACTTGGGCAACCTCTGCGGGGGCATCAAAACCTTGGCTCACCTTTCATGGCACGCTCATGCAGAACTGGGCTCCCTTCTTCAACCCAAACTACTCACAAGTTGCCGACCTGAGTCTGATGGACCTCTTCAAGGCTACCCCAGAGAAACAGGTGGCATTGGGAGCGGTGATGGGTAACCAACTCGACATCAATGGTCCCCTCTGGTCTATCGCGGTTGAGTGGCAGATATACTTCTTTTTTCCGTTGTTGGTGGTTCTGTGGCGCAAAATAGGGGCTGCTTCTACGGTCTCTCTCACCCTCATACTCACCTATGCGTTCTACCTCAAGTTTCATGGAATGGTGCATGGTTGGATGGCTCCTCACTATCTGGGGCTGTTTACGCTGGGGATGTTGGGGGCAAATATCGCCTATGGGGAAGAGGCGCGTTGGGTTCGATTGCGGGAGAAACGCTACTGGCATACTCTTGCCTATGTGTTATGGGCGACGGTCTTTCTCATCAATATCAACCCGCTCATGGGGCTAATGTACTCGTATCTTGTTGATCTTATTGCAGGACCCGCCAGTATGTGCCTTTTGATTGCCGCCGCAAAGCCGGGCAAGAACCGACTGAGAGACCTCTTTTCACGCCCCAAACTGGTCTTCCTAGGAACGTTCTCCTATAGTATCTATCTGATGCACGATCCCCTACTTCGGGTGGTGCTTCATTATGTGCTTCCCTCCTTCGCGAAGACGAAGGTACTACAGTACTATCTGCTCGTCTCGGTGGGGTTGGTCATGATAGTGGGGGTTGCCTATGTCTTCCACCGCCTCTTTGAGCGTCCTTTTATGAATACAAAGCCCGCGAAGAGGATTCCGGAGAGCGCATAGAGAAAGAGCTTATAGCAAGGAGTTATTACTATGGCAGAAGAGCAGTGGGATATTACCCGAAGACATTTTTTTCAAGAGTGTGGTGTGGGCGTCGGCAAGATCGCCTTGGCGTCTCTCTTGACCGATGCCTTTGCCTCATCTAAGGCAACAGCAGAGGGGCAAGCGAACCCTTTTACGCCCAAGAAGCCCCATTTTGCGCCACGTGCCAAGCGGGTCATCCACCTTTTCATGGCGGGCGCACCGAGCCAACTCGATCTTTTTGACTATAAGCCTGTGCTAACACAATATGAGGGCAAACCTATTCCTCCTTCGGTCATTGGAGGGCAACGTTACGCCTTCATTCGCTCCGATGCTGCCTGTTTGGGTCCTCGCTTCAAATTCGCCAAACATGGACAGTCGGGGGCAGAAATCTCAGAGGTCATGCCCTATCTTGCTAAGGTTGTCGATGACTTGTGCATCATCAAGTCGGTCAAGACAGATCAGTTCAACCATGCACCGGCTCAGCTTTTCTTAAACACAGGCTTTTCTCAACCCGGTCGCCCTAGTATGGGCTCTTGGCTCACCTATGGCTTGGGCGCAGATACCGTAGACCTGCCCGCCTTTGTGGTCATGTCTACGGGCGCAGGGATTAGTGGAGGGGCAGCAAACTGGTCAAGTGGGTTCCTGCCAACGGTCTACACAGGAGTCCGATTCCGCAATCAGGGCGATGCTATCCTGAATGTGACACGTCCTGCGGGAGTGGACTCGAAACTGCAACGCGATTCACTTGATCTCATTCGTGAGATGAACCAACGTCGCCTTACAACGGAGGGCGACCCCGAAATCAATGCGCGTATCGCCTCCTACGAAATGTCCTATCGACTTCAGACCTCTGCACCAGAACTCATGGATTTGCGCACCGAGTCGAAGGCGACGCTGGAGATGTATGGCGCAGACCCAGACAAACCCTCTTTTGCACGCGCTTGCCTGCTCGCACGGCGTATGATTGAGAGAGGCGTCCGCTTTGTGAATATCTATCACGAGGGCTGGGATGCCCATTCCGATGTGGTGGGAAACCTGAAGGGAACTTGTGGCGCGACGGATCAAGCCAGTGCCGCGCTCGTGAAAGACCTGAAACAACGAGGACTGCTGAACGATACGCTGGTCATTTGGGGTGGGGAGTTTGGCAGAACGCCAATGGTGGAGAACAACCCCGGTTTGGGGCGTAGCCTTGGACGTGATCACCACCCACAGGCTTATACGATGTGGATGGCGGGCGGTGGAATCAAGGCGGGGCTGACTTACGGTAAGACGGACGATCTCGGTTTTAACGTGGTCGAGAATCCGGCACATATCTATGACCTACAGGCGACAATTCTACATCTGCTTGGTCTGGATCATGAGAGGCTGACCTATCGCTATGCAGGGCGTGATTTCCGCCTAACAGACGTACACGGTCATGTTTTGAAAGACCTTATCGCCTAGCGGTTCGCACCTCTTTCTCAATGCGATAACGAAAATAGAACTCGCCTTCGTCGTGATAGAGCGAAAGGAGGGAGACTGGGAGATACTGATGGCTCGGCAATCCCACTCCCTCTATAACCCCCGGCACGGCTCCGCCCCCTTTGAGTTTGGGAGTGATCGTGATAAAGAGTTCGTCCAAAAGCCCCAAAGGGAGCATTTGCCCGTTTACGGTTGCCCCTCCTTCACAAAGCAAGTAACGAATGTTTAACTCTTGGCGGATATACTGCATTGCTGCCGTAAGATCGACCCCTCCCTCTCCTATTCCCAAAAAGTGGGCGACAGCCTCTATCTCTTTGCGCCGCTCTGTCTCCATATCTTTGGGAGCCAAAACATATGCCTTGTCCGGTGCATCGGTGAAAAAGCGGTTTTTGAGTGAGAAATCTCCGGTACGTGTCAACACAATGCGCGGTTTGTCTGGGGGATAGAGGACATGGCTTGCTCTGAGAGTTGCGCCCCCAAGCATCGCCGCGTCTGCTACTTTCTGAAGGCGTCGGAAGAGGAGCTGATCGGTTGCATCTCCCACTCCAACAGCACTCCCCCCCACATCTCCCAAAAGAGTCTTGCCGTCTACGGTGGAAACCATGTTCACAAATACATAGGGACGATCCTGCGGTGCTTGTGGAAAATTGAAATGAGTGTAGAGACACTCTATATTTGGGGTATCGGCGGTGTTATCTATCAGGCGCGTTAAGGGCATACCTCACTCCCTCTCTAAGTTCTACAAAATTATACCCTACCTGTTTGTGTTTTGAACTCTGTCTTGCCTCTCGCAAGGTTGATAGCGTCCAATACAACCTCTCAAAATTAAATTCCTTTTAGGTGAGCAGGAACCCGAAACCCACAACACCAATACAACCGTATGCAAAACTAACCCAAAGCCTGATGGAGCATTGTGCAGGCGGAATATACCATTTTGAGGAGAAATAGAGATATGCTAGCAGGTGTAGAGAGACTCATGACATTGGGTAGCCCACAAGAGTCGGGGCTAACTGGAAAATCGCTCGACGAGGTTTGGCAAGCGAATCAGCAGGGAGACATTGAGACGCTATGCGCCACCGATGGACACTTCGCTGTTGTGGGGCGCGATGGGCAAACAGTGCGCCTCTCGCGCACCATTGGTATACCGCTCCGTTATTTTGTCGCCAAAATGTTTCATGGACCCTATCTTATCGTCTCAGATCGGATTGAAAGGCTCTATGAGTGGTGCCAAAAAGAGAAGATCGGCTGGCAGTTCGATCCTACTTACACCCGCATGGTTCCCGCGCATTATCTCATTGAGATCGATCAGGTGGGTTGTCCCGATCCCGCTCCGCGCTACCATCGCTTCTTTGACCCTTCCGTTGCGACCGCTTCGACAGATGTGGAAGAGAGAGGTGAGGCTTATGTCAGAGCCGCCTCTATCGCGTTGAAAAACTGGCTGGTAGGGTTGCCAGAAAATGCCCCCATAGCCCTTGCATTTTCGGGAGGAATCGATAGCACCTCAGTGCTACTATTGGCACGTCATATCCTGCAAGAGATGGGAAGCAACCCAGATCGCATTCGCGCTTTCACGCTCGACCTAGGGGGTGGCAATGACGCGACACAAGCGGAGAGCGTACTGCAAGAGCTGGGGCTACTGCACATATGGGAAAAGATTGAGGCTCCACTCTCTGCCTATAGCCTAGAAGAGGCTATCTCGGTCATTGAAGACTATCATCCTCTGGATGTAGAGTGCGCGGCGGCAGGGCTATGTCTCGTGCGTGGGATTCGAGAGCGTTATCCAAGCCTGAAATACCTGCTGGACGGGGATGGGGGAGATGAAAACATGAAGTCGTACCCCTTGGAGGACTCTGATCTTACCCTCTCTAGCATTCTCCGTAACCCAATGCTCTACCAAGAGGGTTGGGGCGTGGATGCCATTAAGCATAGCCTCACCTATTCCGGCGGGCTTTCTCGTTCCTACATTCGCACCTTTGCGCCCGGACAGAAATACGGATTCGATGCCTTCTCGCCCTATAGTGTGCGTTCCGTGATAGCGGAGGCGGTTGCACTCCCCTTCCATGCTGTACTGGACGGTAGTGTTGAGCGACTCTACTCTCTAAAATCTGAGGTGGTGCACGCAGGTGTGAAGGCAGTGACAGGAATCGATATGCCCATGCACCCCAAACGCCGATTTCAAGATGGAGTGGGCGGAGATTCCTACAAACAGTGGCGCGTCAGCAAAGCGTGGTGTCGGCAAGTCTTCCTACGTCAATGGGAAGAGAAGCTCAGCAAAGCATGGGAGCCTGATGCAGAGCGTATCTCTGGCAACGATCTCACTCGTCCCATTCCTCTCGCCTAAAATGACAACCTACCCTGCCCGCCCGCAAGACCGAAATGCGTGGATTCTGGCACGACGTGGGCAGAAGAATCGCCTAGCCCCTTCTCTCCCTTACGCCTCTCTTTGGGAGGAGGAGATTGGAGAGGGGGGCGACTCTGTTTCTACCGCAACGCTCTTTCTTACGAATCGGGAGTGTCCCTATCGCTGTCTGATGTGTGATCTGTGGCAGAACACTCTGGATGAGACCGTTCCGCTCGGAGCCATCCCTGCCCAAATTCGAGATGCTCTCTCCACCCTCGCCCCTGCACGCCAGATTAAGCTCTACAATGCGGGGAGTTTCTTCGATCCCAAAGCCATTCCACCAGACGACTATCCCGCTATCGCCCACGAGATTGCAGGCTTCGAGAGGGTGATCGTCGAGTGCCATCCCGCCTTTCTGGGCAAACGAACTCTCACCTTCCAGCAGATGCTGAAGGGTCCGTTAGAGGTTGCTATGGGTTTGGAGACTGCCCATCCGCAGGTTTTAGAGATGCTGAATAAACGGATCACTCTCGATTCTTTTCGTAAAGCGGCGGCGACTCTTGCGAAAAACAGCATCGCATTGCGCGTCTTCATTCTGTTGCGCCCCCCGTTTCTTTCGGAGGAAGAGGGGCTATTCTGGGCAAAACGCTCTCTCGACTTCGCTTTCGAGTGTGGAGCCAGTGTTTGCTGTGTGATTCCAGTGCGTGGAGGAAATGGAGCGATGGAGCAGTTGAGTGCGGAAGGGGTCTATTCCCCCCCTCGGATCGCTTCATTAGAGGAGGCGGTCTTATATGGTCTCTCTCTGGGGCAGGGGCGGGTTTTTGCCGATCTGTGGGATATTGAACGGTTTGCAGAGACTCCCGAAGACCATGCCACTCTCTCTCGACTTGACCATCTCAATCGTACTCAAAGGATTCCAAACACATGAGCCACGACATTGCGATCATCGGTTCAGGGTTTGCAGGTTCCCTTTTAGCGATGGTAGTTCGCCGTCTTGGGTATCGGGTGATCCTATTAGAACGAGGCAAGCATCCCCGTTTTGCCATTGGAGAATCGACCACCCCTCTCATGAATCTGCTTATTGAAGAGTTGGCGGTGCGTTATGATCTCCCTCGTCTGCTCCCCCTCACCACCTATGGAGCGTGGAGAGCGAGTTACCCCGATGTGGTCTGTGGCAAAAAACGAGGCTTTACCTACTATCACCATCATGCCGGCTATCACCATCATGCCGGGGAGCGTTTTCAAGCCCGTACTGATAGAGCAAACCAATTACTTGTTGCAGCTAGCCCCCACGATGTTGTTGCCGACACGCACTGGCTTCGTTCCGATGTGGACGCCTTTCTGGTTCGTGAGGCGGTGGCAATCGGTGTTGAGTATGAGGAGCAGGTGTGTCTTACAGGGTTGGAAGAGAGGGCAGAGGGGCTGCTTCTACGCGGGGAACAGCAGGGGAAACCGTTCCAGTGCGAGGCAAAATTTGTCTTTGATGCGAGCGGGGCGCGAGGCTTTCTCAGCCGTGCCTTGAATCTTCAGGAAAGCACTTTCCCGAACTATCCCAACCCACAGGCGATATTTTCTCATTTTACGGATGTTGGCAGGTGTGACGCTCTCCCCGATTTTCAGTCTGCCGAGTCGCCTCCCTTTGCCCCCGATGATGCGGCACTGCACCATATCTACGACGGAGGATGGATGTGGGTGCTTCGATTTGA
>CAMCUQ010000038.1 GCA_945878775.1 Chthonomonas calidirosea | reverse complement strand
TCCCATTGAACCAACCCGCGACACCAGAGCCGGGCGATTCAATTACCTCTTCGGCGGGTGTAATATGAAAATTTTGGCTCCGTGCCGCTTCCACAATAGCACTACCAAGTATGTGTGTCGAGAGCAATTCCACGCAAGCGACACCTTGTAGAAGGTCTTCTGGAGTAATAATCTCATTTTCTTCGGTCTCAAAATAGACTATCTCGCTCAAGGCGGGCTTACCATTAGTCAAAGTTCCCGTCTTATCAAAGACGACGGTATCAATGGAGCCAGACCTCTCTACTGCGGCACCACTCTTCACAATAATGTTGAGCGCGGCGGCGCGATTAATGGCAGAAAGCACTGCAAGGGGGGTGGCAATGATGAGAGGACAGGGGGTCGCGACAACGAGTACCGCCAACCCTCGCGCAGGGTCTTGTGTGAGAAAAAGAATGAGAATTGCCGTCACAAAAGTTGCAAGAGTGAAGAGAGGCATATACTGATTTGCCAACCGGTTGATGGGCGCACGTTCCCATTCTGCGTGTTGTACCATACGGACAATGAGTTCGTATTTACTCTCTGCGGCGGTGTTTGTCGTCTGGATCAAGAAGCTACCGGTAAGGTTAATTGTTCCGCTATAGACGCGATCTCCGGGTAGTTTCGCTAAAGGCACAGGCTCTCCAGTAAGCGCGGCTTCATCGACATTGCCCTGCCCCTCCAGGAGCACGCCATCCGCCGCGATTATGTCGCCAGGACGGACGAGCAAAACGTCGCCAATCTCTACGACCGAAGCGGGTACGTCCTCGAACTCTTCGCCTGTTTTGCGGTGTGCGATGCTAGGCGCACGACGCAGGAGGTTCTGGAGGCTTCTATTGGCACGCCTTAGCCCATAGTCTTCAAGAGCCTCTCCTCCCGACTGCATTAGGACTACCAATACTCCCGCCCAGTGCTCGTCTGCAAGGAAAGAGCCTACAATCGCAAGAGCGGCAATCGTATCTACATAGAGTCGTCCTTGTATGATGTTTTTGATTGTTGAGGCGATCAGGGGCAGTCCCCCCACAACGAGCACAAACCTTAGCACGAGGTGAGAGCCTGCTGGAGCAAAAGGCATAAGTGTTACGCCCAATATCAATCCAAGGAGCGCGAAAATGGCGATGGAATAGTTCCGTGTAAGTGTCAACTTGTTCATATGGCGCGGCTCAGCTTCCAGAAGAGAATCCTCCCCAACAGAGGAGGGCAAAGGCAACCGCCAAAATAAGAGCCGTCAGTCCTCCAATGAGGTTGCTGACAAGGCTGTTACGGCGGTCACCCACGACTTTGGGGTTATTGCATATAAGGAGCAGTAGAACGATCAGAGGCGGGGCGGCGATGCCATTCAGTATTGCCGCATATAAAAGCCCCTTCACCGGACTTATGCTTCCGAAAAAGTTCAAGAAATAGCCAAAAAGTATTACCAGAGAGATCGTGACATAGAATCCACGCGCTCGATCAAAGCGGCGATAGAGTCCGTATCTCCATCCCAAAGCCTCAGAAAGCGCATAGGCGGCGGAACCCGCAAGAGTTGGGATACCCAATAGCCCTGCGCCGAGGATACCAAAGGTAAAAAGCCAATAGGCAGAATTTCCTAACGGCAATAGTGCCCGCGCTGCATCCTGTGCTGTATTAATATTGGTCGCCCCTTTGGCGTGCAGGGTTGCGGCGGTGCTAAGAATGATAAAAACGGCAATGAGTTGCGAGGTGATCATTCCCACTGCGGTATCGGCTCGAACGGTGCGTATCTCTCCCTCTGTTACCGGCTTGTAGCGATAGCCCGGCTCATCTTCTGCCCCCGCCGAAATCTCCTCCTCCACCGTCTCGCCTGCTTGCCAGAAAAAGCAATAGGGTGAGATCGTGGTTCCCATATACCCCACAACCGCCATAAGATACCCAGGAGTGTTCTCCCAGTGTGGAATGAGAAGGCTTTGAAGAATTTTACCCCAATCGTGGTGAAGAGCGGGCAGAAATGCCACAACAACATAGCCTAAAAGTGCCAAACAGAGCCATTTAAGGTAATGCACATAGACCCGATACGGAATTCGTATCAGAAGAACTATCGTTAGGATGGTGATCACAGTCAGCCAAAAAAAGAAAGTGCCACCAAAGAGCATTTTGGCGGAGTCTGCCATCACGTTCAAATCTGCCCAAATATTTATCGTGTTGGCAACAAAGAGGAGCGTTACAGCCCCCCACAGCATCCAGCGGGGATAGTGCGCCTTGATTACTGCCGCCAATCCCTCGCCTGTAATGGAGCCGATGCGCCCGCACATCTCCTGAACGACGATTACCATAGGAATACATAGCGTGGCGAGCCAGAGTAAACCATATCCAAACTGCGCTCCTGCGATAGAGTAGGTTCCAATTCCAGAGGGATCGTCGTCGGCAATGCCCGTAACGAGACCGGGACCTAGTTTGCGCCAGATAGGAAGATTCTCTGCGTGGTCATCTCCCGATTTGCGTGCCTCCTCCAAGTCCTCGATGTCCTCTATCACTTCTCTCATCGCATCGTCATCGGATTCCATGTTGGTAAAATACTCCCAATAGAGTTTACCCCATGCCTCATTACTCTACACCCCATTGTCGTATAACTGAAGGGGCATTTCAACTCCTTCTACAACCTCAACACCACTTTCAGTCTTGTAGTATCCATTTTCAAAACGACATACCCCTTATGAAGGAGATTCAATACAGACTGTTGTATGCTTATTCATGTCTTCAAATTTTTTGCGTTATCCTTTTCTTGGAGGTGTGACTATGAAGTACTTACCACTTGCCACGTTCTTTGCCTGCTGTTGTAGTCTTGCTGGCTACAACCACCACTCTCAGACTACCCCTGAGCGTAGCATTTTTGGCTCCGCACAAAAACAAAAAGCGTCAATATCTTTCAGTACCTATGTCACCCCACCGTTAGATACGGGGAAACCTGCTAAAGGCGACCTCAAATTCACTCTTCAACCCGTTTCAACCCGATTCAAAGCGGGAATGCCACTCGAGCTTGGTTTTCGCATTACGAACATTAGCAATCACACAATCTATTTGCCCCATACTCTCGAAAACCATGTGACGCTAATCATAGGGGTCAAGAACAGTTTTGGAAACAATATACACTTTACAGGCGAAGGCGATATGGTCATATTAGATGGGCCAAACCCACCCGATACCTCAAGCCTTATACCGCCGCCAGCAAACATGACCTCCATACAACTTGACCCAGGTGAGTTTTGGGGTTCGGAAGTTCAAATAAAAAAATACCCTGTCATTATCGAAAAGCCAGGGACATATCGACTGGATGTTTTTGCTTCCTTCCCTGCCTATAAAGGGTTCCCAAAACTATGGTGTGTGGAGTTGGAAGCACACGCTAATATCACGATAACAAAAGGTGCAGAAAAATGATACCTAGTAGCTATTTGAAAGACGGCAGACCCATTCACTATTAGCACTTCACATCAACGCGCTTCATGTTCAGGAAAGAGGCGGGGAATGCGCCCCGTGAGGCGTGTGGTAATGGCGTGTTCGGTCGTTCCAATTCGTTGCGCGATCTCCACGGCAAGAATCCGTTCCGTGCCATCCTGCCCGATGCAAATAGCAACGTCTCCGGGCTGTGCTTCGGGAATATCCGTCACATCCAGAATAGACTGATCCATACAGATTCGCCCAATAATGGGAGCGTGCTTGCCATGGAGGAGCATGGTTCCAATATTCGAGAGGGAGCGAGGATAGCCGTCGCCATACCCTATTAGGACAGTGGCGACACGCGAGGGGCGCGTGAGGTGATGAGTACACCCATACGAGATAGAGTGCCCTGTGGGAAGTTCTCGAATGACAGCGATAGTCGCCTTGAGGGTGAGGGCAGGCTGAAGCGGAGGAAGAGTGTGCTTGCCAGAGTGATGTCGTTCAGAGTTTGGAGGTAAAATACCATAGAGGAGTCTTCCGGGGCGAACGAGATTCTCCCCTTCGTGGTCAAGGCGTAATGTTGCAGCACTATTGCTTAGATGCACCCAATCGAATCGCGCCCCTCGGCTCTCCAGTTCGGCACGTACCTGATGAAACTCCTCTTGTTGACGTAGTGTCAGTTCGAGATCGTCCCCATCGGCATCGGGAAAATGGTTCGCCAAGCCCGCCACCTTCACGCCAAGGCTCTGCGCCTCCTGCCAATAGGCAAACGCATCGCTCGGTAAAACCCCCGCGCGTCCTATTCCTGTATCGACTTCGAGATGCACCTCAATCGCGCTCCGGGGAACCTGTTGCCTATCCGCCTCACGCACAAGCAGTTGAAGCGTATGCCTATCCCCTATCATCGGCGTGATGTGTGAGGATACAACCTCCTCGATCTCATCGGGTGCGGGCGCACAGAGTAGCAATATGGGGGCAAGAATACCTGCATCCCTCAGTTCCACCCCTTCGGTCACCGTCGCAACCCCAAGCCATGTCGCACCCGCCTCTATTGCCACACACGCCGTCTGCACGGCTCCATGCCCATAGGCATCGGCTTTCACCACGGCAAGCACCTGTGCCTTTGGCTCTAGCATCTCACGTAAGACTTTCACATTGTGGCGAATAGCGTTGAGATCGATCTCAGCCCACGCACGACGGTGGGAGGGGGACATTGGCATGACGCAAGGAGGCTCCTTCCCTCTTGAGGGTTTCCTTTCATTATGGCACAGAGTTCCGCCGTATTGTTACGCGAGAATCGGTTTGATCACCTGTCCGTGAACATCCGTGAGGCGGCGTTGAATGCCATTGTGGTAATAGGTTAGGCGTTTGTGATCTAGCCCCAAGAGTTGCAGTACCGTCGCGTGAAAATCGTAGACCGCGACAGGATTCTCCGTAGCATAGTACCCTACCTCGTCCGACGCCCCATACCCAAAGCCGGGCTTGAGTCCCGCACCCGCCATCCACATCGTGAAAGCGTGCTGATGATGATCCCGCCCTTGCGCTCCCACTCCTTGGGTTATTGGAGTTCTGCCAAACTCGGTCATCCAGAGAATTAGCGTATCTTCCAGCATTCCCCTTTGTTTGAGGTCTTTAATGAGTGCGGCGACGGGTTGATCCATGCTGATTGCCTGCTCTCGGTGATTTTGAATGAGGTTCTCATGCCCATCCCAGTTTATACGGGGGCTTCCGAAGGCACCACCATGAATGACCTGAACAAACCGCACTCCATTCTCTAAGAGTCTTCTTGCCAGAAGGCAGTTCTTCCCAAAGCCCACCACCGCAGGATTCTCTAAGCCGTAGAGTCGCTTCGTCTCTGCGCTCTCCCCCTCAAAATTCACCACTTCCGGGATCGAAGTCTGCATCTTCGCCGCCAGTTCATAGGAGCGAATCCGTGCAGAAAGGGTGCTATCCCCCGGGTTCGCCTCCATGAAGTCGTGGTTCATTTCGGAGAGAAGGCGCATCCCCGCCTGCCTTTGACGCAAATCGGTTCCTTCTGGTGGAAAGAGACTAGGGATCGGCTCTTTACCCGGTCGAAACGCGACTCCCTGATACGTTGCGGGCAGAAAGCCGTTTGTCCAGTTGATCGATCCTCCGGCAGGGAATCCACGCGGATCGGGCAAAACAACATAGGCAGGGAGGTTCTGGTTCTCTGTTCCTAAGCCGTAGGAGAGCCACGAGCCAAGGCAAGGGTAGCCGTTCATGGTGAAGCCGGTATTCATAAAGAAAGTCGCGGGCGTGTGGTTGGAGCTTTTGGCATTCATCGAGTAGAGAAAGGTCATGTCGTCCACACACTCGGCAAGATGAGGAAGCAGATCGCTCACCCAAAGCCCGCTCTTCCCTCGCTTCTTAAAGGCGAAGGGACTCTTCATTAGGTTGCCGGGCTGACCAAAAAAGGTGTCCACTTTGCCTTTGTTGCTCATTGCCTTGCCGTCACTCTTCTCTAGTTCTGGCTTATAGTCGAAGGTGTCGACATGGCTCACGCCCCCCATGCAAAATATTTGAATAACCCGTTTTGCTTTGGGTGGGAAATGGGTTCGTGTGGCTCCCTTTTGGGCGTGCGCCTCTTGCTCCAAGAGCCATGAAAGCGCAATGGCTCCCAACCCTCCCCCCGAATTCATCAGAAATTGACGGCGCGTTGTGTCGTTTTGCATCGAAATACTGCCTCCCTAGCGGAGATAGAGAAACTCACTGGAATTGAGAAGCGTCCAGCAGAGTGTTTCAAGGCTCTGTGCATGGACAAAAGTAACCGCACGCTTTAACTCTTTCGCATTCGGCTTGCGCCCCAAAACGATTCGATAAAGTGAGGAGACCTGTATGGAAGGGTCTTTACCACTCTCTTTGGAAACCCGGATCGCTAGCTCTTTCGCTTGGCGCGTAATGAAGGTGTTATTCATCAATTCCAGTGCCTGAAGCGGAGTTGTAGTCATCGCTCTGCGGGGTGTTTTGGTAGAGGGATCGGGGCAATCCAGAGTCTCCAAGAGCGGGCTTTTAGCGGAGTGTACCTGAATCCGATAGATACTGCGTCGACTATACTCTGGTAGGGGTGAATCGAAAAGATGGTAGAAATGGGAGTTGCTGATCTCCACCGTGAAGGGTTGAAAACTGGGTCCGCCTTGCTTTGGGTTCAGTTGTCCGCAGACAGAGAGCATGGAGTCACGAATCACCTCAGCCTCCATACGGCGCGGTGCAAACCGCCACAAGAGCCTATTCTCCGCGTCCTTCTGCCCTGCCCGTTTTGCGTACAGTGCCGACTGCTGGTAGGTGTTTGAGAGGAGGATCAGGCGATGCAGTGCCTTCAGGCTTCCGCCTGTTTTCAAAAACCACCCCGCGAGTGCGTCTAGCAGTTCAGGATGGGTGGGACGCTCCCCATTAAAACCGAAATCGTTGGGGCTGGCAACGATTCCGCGCCCAAAGTGGTAGTGCCAGATTCTATTGACTACCACACGCCACGTTAAGGGGTTACGCGGAGAGGCAATCCACTGCGCGAGGCGCAGCCTTCGCTCCACCTCCGGCGCGTTTGCCGCTAACCCAAACTCCCCGTTGCCATCGGCAATACTCTCAATAGCTCCTGCCAGAACCGTATCCGCAGGCTTCTCCACATCCCCGCGCAAAAGAATCGTTGTCGGGGGAGGTTGTACGGAGTTCGCGGCGTAGGTGAGATTTGGCAGTTGCAAGCTTGCGAGGCTCGCTTCTATCTGGAGAGTGTCCCGCTGTGCCTTTTCATAGGAAGCTCTCTCGTCTGGTGTTAGTCGTGCTAATAGTTCCTTCAAAGGCACATCGGAAAAACCTGATTTGTAAGACCGTCCTATCTCTTCAGAACTCAGGGCACGATCATAGATTCGTGCCTCCGCGATCTCCCCTCGAAAGGCACCATTCCCTGCTCCCGTATGCCGTAAACCAAAGAGAATAACACTCTCCTTTGCTGGAAAGGTTCGCAGGCTAGCGTTGGTTCCAGTCGGAGTATATCGTTCCCCGTATGGCATTCCATTACGATAGAGTTGAATGCTATTGTCTGCCGCATAGACGACCGCCATCTGTACCCACTCGTCTGGTCTTGCGGTCTCTTTGGGCGCAGAGAGAGAGCGGGTTCTGTGAAACGCCTCACTGCCCGCCAACCATCTCCCCTCTTGCATCTCTCCAAAAACGAGCGAATCAAAAACGTGTCCATCGGGAGCCTGAACCGAGATCACTCCCCCACCCTTTTGCTTGAGATCGGCGATGCGTACCCAAGCCTCTAAGGTTTTTTCGCGGAGAGTGACGTGAAGTGGCGAGGTGGAAACGAAGCCCCCGTTATCGCCCAATATCAGGCGTCCTCCTTCGATTTTTGCGCCATTGTAGAGGGTTCCGAAGATGCCGTGGAGGGCATCATGCCCATCCGTGTCGAATGTCCAACGCGCCAAGGGGCTAACTGCTAGTGTTGTAGGCACAGGTTTCTGTTGTGCAGTAACGCGCTCACGCCCTGTCAGTTCTAATCGCCGAAGGGTAGCCCGTGCCTCTGACTTTTTGGCATTCAGAGACTTGATACGCGCCTCATTTTCCGTCAGTTCCGCCCCCACAAGTAGCGATCTATTTCCATGCTGGACTCCATCCAAAGCCGCCTTAAAACGATAATAGTCCTTCTGCAAGATGGGGTCGAATTTGTGGTCATGACAACGCGCACAGTTGACGGTCAAGCCTAAGAAGGTCTGCCCCACAGTGCCGATCATGTCCTCTAACTCCTCTTCTCGCACGCGTGCCCGCATGAGGGAACTGACCTGCGAATGTCCTACTTCATCCCAAGGAGCGGCGACGAGAAAGCCTGTTGCAACAATGCCCTGTTTACGAGAGGGTTGGAGGGCGTCCCCTGCGATCTGCTCAATGACAAACTGGTTATAGGGTTTGTCCGCGTTCAAAGCATCGATCACGTAATCCCGATACCGCCACGAGTGGGGGCGAATCTGATCTCTCTCGAAACCGTGGCTTTCTCCAAAACGCACCACGTCTAGCCAGTGTCTAGCCCATCGCTCACCATAGCGGGGATCGGCAAGCAAACGATTTAGCTGTTTTTCATAGGCGTTGGGAGCGGTATCCTTTAGAAATGCATCGGTCTCTTGAGGAGTGGGAGGAAGACCAATAAGATCATAAGTAACGCGACGCAGGAGGGTGGACTTATCGGCAGGAGGGGCAGGCTTTAGCCCTTCGGATTCGAGGCGAGCTAGGGTGTGGGCATCGATCAGGTTCTTTACCCATGCCTTTTGGCGTACCGAGGGCGACGGCTTTTGCTGAAGAGGGCGCAACGCCCACCAGTCTTTGTCAGCACGTTGGGGATTATCGGGGCTTCCCCACTTTGCCCCTGTGGCTATCCACTCTTTCAGCGTGATTGTCTCGGCAGCGGATAGGGGGGCGTTAGGGGGCATCTGTTTTGCAAGCACACGCTTAAAAAGGAGGCTATCCTGGGGTTTGCCCGGCAACAGGCTTGCCCCAGAAATGCCTCCTTTGAGTGTCGCTTGACGTGTGGTGAGGTTTAGCCCTCCCTCAGGCTTGGTATTGCCATGACAGGTAGTACAACGGTTCAGAACTTTGAGGGCACGAACAGAAACAGGTTCCTGTGCCAAAACATTCTGTGTGATTCCCAACCCTAAAATCAATACTGCCTCTCTCGCCAAACGGTGCATTGTTCTACTCTCCCACAAGTCGCTCTATCTCATGCCGATCCAGTGTGAAGAGATCACCGTCCATTTTGACGGCTCCTAGATTCACCAAACACTCTGTAAATAGCTCACGAGTACGCAGTTCCAACTCCTGCATCCCCATAGTGGTCATTACCTTGAGGATATGTTGCCCCTTGCGAACGTGTGTACGCTCATCTGCTTGAACGTAATCACTGATATGGGCAAGCAGGGTATCGTTGCGATTGCGTGCCTCACTAATCAGTTGCCCAATGGTTTTGAGGACGCCTATCTCTCCAAAAAGGTTGATCTCCGCCATCGCATATTCGGGTTCCATGGGTCCCCGGCAAGTGCTACTGGTCAATCGGTTTGGCATCTCATAGGGGTCATAGCCTGCGGTGAGAAGCGACTGGTGCCCTATCTCGGTGTGGCGTGCCTCGTCCCATGTGATTCGCGCAAGGTCATATTCTGCCTGAAAGTCTTTGAAGCGAATATCCCAAAGGAAGGTTCCAAAAGCTTCAATGGCATCGACTTCATCCCGCTGAGTGCGAATAAAGCGCAGGCGCGTATCCTCGTAAGTTCCTGGTTCATAACGGGGTGAACCGTCAGCGATATTGTAATCTCCCGTGTTATAAAAGGTCTCAAAACGACTATCACGGCACGGGATTACGCCACGCTCAAAGGGTTTGCTGTCGATACGTAGCGGTGTTGGGCTAGTGATTCGATTATCGGCTCCAGAGACTCCCCCAATGCTTGCCAAGAGGTTCTGGACATGCCAACGCCACTGTTCTAAGCGTTGTGAGTCTATGCCCCCTTCGACATACGCCTCAACCGCTTGCTCTGCCCATTCGAGCATAGGCTCATAGTCCAACAGGACCTGCTTAAAGAGGCGTCTTGTGGGGGCATCCGTGATGGGACAAGTATCGTCGATATGGTGACGATAGGCGGTCTCTAAAGCGCGTCCCACCACAAGATGGATACCAACCAATAGTTCAGGAGTATCCTCGGCACTAAGCAGTTCATCCAGAAATCTATCTATCTCAGGGTCACGAAATCCATCGATCTGCGGGAGGCGCATCTCCTGCTCAAAGAGCCGTTCGCGCAGTCTCCTTGCGGCATCGAAGTGCCAGAATATATGGCGTCCCGTCTCCAGTTTCACCTCAAAATCGGGGATAGTGAGCGTCCAAGAGCCAAGCCCCTGCCCGATTCTGCGCTCCAAGTAGAAGTAGCGTAGAAGACGTCTGGCGTTTTCATCTACACCGAATTTTCCTCCCATGCGCCGACGATCCTTGGGGAAGCGATACGGGTAGTTTGCACGACGCTCGGCGGCGGCATCGCGCTGTGGCTGACGTGATACAGGCAAAATGCCTTCGGAAGAGGAGACATTCCCATTTTGTTCGGACATTGTGTATTACTCCTAAAGCGTTTCATCAAGTTGAGAGAAGAAGGGGGAGGGGTAACTTCTCCTCCCTTCGCTAAAGCAGAACCTTGTAAAGAGGCGATCACTTGAGCCTAGCGTGGAAGTGCAAGCGTCAAGGTATCTGCAACACCCAGAAGTTGCACCTTAATCGATTTTCCTTCGACATGCACATCGGAAACGCCTGTGGTTCCAGCAGGCACACTGGCAATGAAGAGACCATAAGAGATCGTCTGCGTCTCTTTTGCCCCTATCCAGCGGTAGGTAGGAACGCCGAACAGATTGTTCTGCTGAACAGCATCTTTACGGGAATCGGGCCACGGGGTGGTTCCAAACTCCATGCCGCGCACCACGGCTTTACCCAACCACGGCTTGCCAGAGCGGAAATGATTCTCTTCCCAGTTGCCAACCCAGGGGAAATCGGTGCGACGCCAAACATAACCGACAACAACCCGCTTCTTGGTATTCACCACAGTGAAGTATCCCCATGTGCGTGAAGGGTCTATGATGCTCGCAGTGTAGTCGCTCGATTTATTGCCTTTGGGCCACTCCCGCAGATCGACGGTATCGCCGGAGGCGGTTGGGGCTTGGGGCCACTCAAACTCTTCTCCCCGCTTCAGTCTCATTCCCTTGCTGAATTCTTTGGGGTAGACCATGCTCTTGGTGGCGGGCATATCGAAGTAGGTCGCACCTTTCTCCAAAAAGGGAGGACCAAAGGAAGGATGCTGCTGCCAACCAATGGGGCGATCAAAGGGGGTCTGATTCTCCAATGTCTCCGAAATCCAGACAGCGGACGAATTGGGTGTAAACGAGATATTGCGCGTCATCTTCATTTGTGCTTTTGGCAGTTGAACAGAGTAGCGCACGGAGGTACTGGTCGTCTTCTCCGCTTTCCAGTTGAGGCAGGGAGCCTCTCCATGCACAGGAATACCGGCTGCTGCCTCCGCTTTGGAGGGTGCACCAAAGAAATCGACGCAGATATTATGCCCCATGATGCTCGCAAGCAGGGGACCTGCGGGATCGGGTGCTGCGGGAAAATCGGAATTTATTTTCCCATTGGACGGCTCCACACTCTGCCATGGGGGGAGCCAGAACGGATTCACTCCCTTGCCTGTCCCCGATTTGAGGCTGAGGCTGGCGATATGCCCCCCTCCCGGCAAAACAAGCAGTTGGATCGCCTTGTTCTCTAACTTCCACGCCTGTCGCCCATGATAGTTCGTTTGAGCCGAGGTGAGCGCGGGAAGAGCGCAAAGGAGTCCTGTGAGGAGTAGCGCACTCCTTGAGCGTCGTTGCAATGTCATATTAGGAACCTCCCACAGAAAATAGGATCGAATAAAAGGCGGATTCTAAAATACGTAGAGAAGCCACCCTATGAGACGAGACACTGAGAATTTCTACACCTCTGTGCCTCCCTCCTGCCCACAAAGAGAAAATAGTTCGTTTCGTGCAATGTTCCTACAAAAGAGGGTGCAAGACCTCGCCCCGCACGAGAGGATGAGGACGCCCCGTCTGATCCACGATCTCTGCATCGGGAGAGATTCCCAATAGAGAGTATACCGTCGCGCCTATATCTCCCGGTGAGACGGGGTTCTCGGCGGGATACGCAGAGGTCTTATCCGACTTGCCATACACCTGCCCGCCGCGAATCCCTCCCCCTGCCATCACTACCGACTGACACGCTCCCCAGTGATCGCGTCCTCCTTGTGGATTCACCTGGACGCTTCTGCCAAACTCACCCATCCAGACAACGAGTGTGTCCTTTAACATCCCCCTCTGTTCCAAGTCCTCCAAGAGGGCAGAGAAGCCTCTATCGCAGGGGGACATGAGGTGTGTCTTGAGATGATAATAGTTGTTCTCATGGGTATCCCAAGAGGGGGAAGCCGACGTTCCGTCGGGATGCCAAAACACCGTTACCAATGGAACCCCTGCCTCAGAGAGCCGACGTGCCAGAAGGCAACTCTGTCCAAAAAGATGACGTCCATACCGATCTTTAAGCCTCTCTGGCTCTGCATCGAGCTGAAAGGCGCGTAGCGTCTCTGACGAACTCAAAAGATTGAATGCCTTCTCACGGTACTTGTCCAGAACACCAATTTTCGCCTCTTGTTCGGCACGACGCGCCTGCCGTTCTATGGTCTCCAGCAAAGCACGCCGATCCTTCAGGCGCTCTTGGCTCACCCCTTCCGGCAAAGTGAGTGCGGGTGTATGGAACTTGCAGTTCTCATAGAATTTGGGATCGCTTTGAAGCCGTTTGTACTCGGCGGTCACATAAAGCGGGTCGTATTGCGCCCCCAAAAAGCCACCCCCTTGCCCGGGCCAGATGGTTCCATCGGTGTTGGTGTTCTTTTGGGGGAGCGTGACAGCCGTGGGCAGGTATGCCTTTGTGGGACGCAGGTGCGCCAATACCGACCCATAGTGCGGAAAGTCGGTTGGGGAAGCCGAAATCTCCCCGATTGCAACCTTGGGCACAGGGTTTCCCGTCAGCATGTGGTGGGCGCCAACAGTATGGATATTGCTGTCGTGGGTCACACTCCGAAGTATGGCGTACTGGTGTGCCTGCCTCGCTAGAAGGGGGAAATGTTCTGCAATTTCGATGCCCGACACGTTGGTACGAATCGGCTTGAAAAGCCCACGCACTTCAACGGGAGCCTCTGGCTTTGGATCGAAAGTATCCATTTGGGGCGGTCCCCCCGACATAAAGAGAATGATACAACGCTTCGCCGTTCCAATAGGTTTTATGCGCCCATGATTCTCTTGTGCGCGAAGTAAGTCAGGCAACATCAAGCCCATAGTGCCGAGTCCGCCAATGCGTATCAACTCACGCCGTGATATTCCATCACACAACGGCACCCCGCTACTCTTAATCGAGAACATCGCCGTGCGCTCCTCTCTTCCCCTACCGGATGTAGGCGAACTCCTTCGTATTGAGTAGTGCCCAGAGTAGGTCTTCCCCTGCGCTCTGTAGCGATTTGGAACTTGTAAATAGCCCCAGTGCGGTCTTACGCTCCTCCAAATTTGGGTATCGGGAGAGAGTCACCAAGTAAAGCTCTTCCACGATGTTCTTGGGAGAGTTCCCCGCACGGATTAGCTCCGCAATGCGCCCTTTTGGGTGAGCAATCTTTCTATTGATCACCTCTCCGGTCATCAGTTGCAACACTTGACTGAGGCTTGGTTCAGAGACACGCTCGCATTCGCAAACCGTGGTGCGTGCCGGACGTCCTGTTGAATCGAGAAACGCGGAGGCAACCCCAGTATCCGGTAATTGGATAGCGCGCGTCCCCACAGGCAAGCCCTCAAACTTTTCGGGAACCTGCGTCGCAAAACAGACCGAATCAAGCAGTGCCTCAGCAGGTTGCCGACGCGTCAAGAAGTGAGAGTAAAACGCCTCATCGGTGCGGTTATTGGCGTTTGTGAGCGAGCTTAACTGGTAGACTCTCGAAGTAGCAATCGTTTTCAATAGATGTTTGAGATCGTAGCCGTGCGCGATAAAATCCTTTGCCAATGCCTCCAACAGTTCCGGGTTTGTGGGAGGGTTTGTCACGCGCATATCGTCCACAGGGTTCACGATACCGCGTCCCAACAGGTATCCCCAATAGCGATTTACAACGCTCTTGGCAAAGTTCAGATTGTTGGGCTTCGTCAGCCATTGCGCCAACGCAATGCGGCGGTCTGCTTGTGCATCCCCTCTATGAGAGCCGAGGCTAGGTGCATTGCCTGAGACTAAGGGGGTCGGCTCCATCCGTTCGCCCGTTTTAGGATGCAGTGCCTCCCCATTGGGCTTGATGTAGAGTATCTGTTCCCCGCTGGTTGCTCCATAATCCCCGCTTGCCTTAAACCCCACCCGCGCAAAGTAGGCGGAGAACTGATAATAGTCCCTTTGGCTCCACTTTTCGAAGGGGTGCTGATGACACCGCGCACACTGGATACGGACTCCCAGAAAGAGTTGTGCCGTCGCTTCCGTGAGTTCTTGTGGGTTGCTTGCAATACGGTAGTAGTTTGTGGGGCTTTGTGAGAAAGTGCTTCCCTGTGCGGTCAACAGCTCCCGAATGAACAGATCGTAGGGTTTGTTGTTATACAGGCTCTCCCGAATCCAGTTTGAGAGGCTCCACATCCCTTTGGTCGTCAAAGTTGCCCGACTAGAGCGTAGCAGATCACCCCACTTCAATGCCCAATAGTCTGCATATTCAGGACGCGCAAGCAGACGTTCTACCAACTGAGCGCGTCTATTGTTGCTTTTGTCGGCACAAAATGCGCGAATCTCTTCGGGAGTGGGAAGCGTGCCAATCAGATCGAGGGAGGCACGGCGCAAAAATTCCGTATCAGTACAGGTTTCAGAGGGCTTTAAGCCCAACTCTTGCCACTGCTTCATGGCAAACCGATCCACGAAATTCTGAGGGGCAAACCCTTTTAATGCAGTGGGTGGCGCGTAAGGTATGGCGATGTGCGCGACGGTCGCCAAACCCGCATAGCGCAACATAATCGCCGTTGCCCCATTTGCTTTTGCAGTCACCAGCCCTTCTGGAGTCACCGTCGCCACAGCCTCTCGCAAGGAGTTGATACGGGTATGGGCTGTCACTTCCCGCTGAGTACCGTCACTATAACGGGCAAATACTCGCAGTGTGAGCCGCTCTTTGGGGTGTAGGACACGTCTTTCTGGCGTCGCTAAAAGTTGAACCACACGAGGGTCTTTGGGGTTGGGGCGGGGCGCACCCTGTCGTATCCAGAGTGCGAGAGTGCGATAATCGGAAGAATCGGAAGTGAAAAGTCGCCCTCCGATGTGAGAGACGGTGAGAGTCGGCTTTTGTAGGACGAGGCTAGACTTTGGCTGAACCCAATTCACCCGCCGCCCTCGTACCATGCGAACGATACTTTCATGGTCAAAGTCGGGATCATAGCCGGCAAGTGAGAGCTTGAAGCCCCCTTTTCCAAACTGTGAGCCGTGACACGCCCCTTGGTTGCAGCCGCTCCGAGTGAGGATCGGTTCAACGTCATTGAGGAAACTGACTTGGGCAGACACGCTCTCTGCCAACACCCCAAGTATTCCTAAAAGGAAGATTGTGCAGAGAGTGCTTCTCATGGCATATTCTGCTCCAAGAGTTCCAAAAGAGAGGATACCTCTGCATGGACGTGCAGAAACTGAAGATGGGTATTGTGAACAAACCCCTCCTCATAGGCGTGATGTACAAACTCCAAGAAGGGGTCAAAGAAATCTGCCGTGTTCAGCAAGCCAATGGGCTTTTGATGGAAATGCAGCTGTCTCCATGTGACGATTTCGCAGAGCTCATCTAGGGTTCCATACCCTCCGGGCAGAGCGATAAAAGCGTCTGACCGCTCCGCCATGAGTGCCTTGCGTTCGTGCATTGTCTCCACGACATGGAGTTCTGTCAAGCCGAGATGAGCAAGCTCTCGTTCCACCAAAGAGTTGGGAATGACGCCGATGACGCGACCTCCCTGCTCCAATGCTCCATCTGCCACAGTTCCCATCAGCCCAATGTTGCCACCGCCATACACCACGCCGATGCCACGGCACGCCAGCTCTCTCCCCAATTCCCACGCAACCTGCCGGTACAGGGGGTTGTTTCCCATGCTTGAACCGCAGAACACGGCGATATTGGTGATTTTGCTACGAGTCTCTGGCATGATCCTGCTTCCAAAACTAGGCGGTTGCCTTCTGCCATGCCTGTTCGGCAAGGCTCTTCATAACAAGGCTCTGCTCCCACCGATCACTAAACTCTTTCCCGTCGGGCGTGGTGATCGCATAGCGTGGAGGTCCCAATTCACTGGTGAAGGGGAATACATCTCCTGCCCCTGCTCCCGGCAACCAGTGTTTCATCGCGGTTGCCCAAAGCTCCACAAAAAACTGCGCCGTCATGTTCGTTCCATCGCCCACATCCACCTGAACTTGCTCTCCATTTGAGATTCGCCCGTGCATGTGCGAAGTTCTCTCCAGAATGGGAAGCATTCGATCTATGGCACGCTCATCTGCCCAACCGTAGAACTCTCCCACAACCACAAAGTGAGAAAGGTCTGCCGTGAACCGAATATCTGGCACGAGATCGATCAGCTGAAGGGTCTGGGGCAGATTCTCAGTAAAGTTGTTGCGATGCGTCTCCACAAAGAAAGCAAGCCCCGCGTCATTTGCGATCTTCCGTCCCTCTCGACACAGTGTTGCGACCGCCTGTGCATCTGTAAAGGCATCGGCAGGCTGTGCAAACACAAAGTCGGCTCCGAGGCGTAGCGCACGATCCACTGTCTGCTGCACTTCGGGGAGGGTAAACGGACGATGCCCTAAGACGAGCTTCAAGCCCGCTCGCTCCAACTCCGTTTTATGCTCCTGTTCGCTTTCGTCATTGAGCCAACACTCGACGGCTTCAAACCCTCCTGCTTTCGCTTTTGCAAACTTCTCCGCCAATGTCCACTCTTGTTCAGCGTTCATCGGGAGTTTGCCCAAAGACCAAAGCGAATGTTGAATCCGAAGTCGTGGTGCGTTCTTGCTACCATCGTTGTAGCGATCAAATTGCGCCATAGTTAAGATATACCCTTCTCTTCAGGAGTTCGGTTCGAGTGGAAACACCTCCACTCAGAATAGCGATACTATTTGCCTTGCCTGTCGCACATCCTCTTGCATCTGTAGAATCAGTGCTTCCAGCGAATCAAACTTCACCTCTGGGCGCAAATATTGGAGAAAACGCACCTCCATTTTCTGCCCGTAGAGGTCTTCCTCAAAATCAAAAAGATAGGTCTCAATGCAACGTCCTGCACCTTCAATAGTCGGTCTATTGCCAATACTACACGCCCCGCCCAATGTCCTGCCCTCTTGGAGCGTGACCTGTACGGCATAGATTCCATCGAGGGGAACCACCTGCGCCACCTCAAGAGCAAGATTCGCCGTAGGGAACCCCAACGTTCGCCCCAGCTGTTGCCCTTTTACCACCGTTCCTGCCAAGAGAAACGGATGCCCTAAAATACTCTCCGCCTCCGCTACCTTCCCCTCTCGAAGCAGCTCCCGAATGCGGGTACTACTAGCCGCAGAGCCGTTTACCGCAATGGGTTCCAGAGCATGAAGCTTAAAAGCATAATCCGACTGATGGCGCATGAGGAAGGGAACATCTCCAGAGCGATCTTTCGCAAAATAGAAATTGGTTCCCACTACAATTGCCTGTGCTCCCAACTCCGTTTTCAAGATATTCTGAACGAAAACGTCGGGCGCAAGCTCAGAGAGAGAGCGATCAAAGCGTGCAACAATGACTGCATCGGGAGCGAGTGCTGAGAGCCACTTTACACGCTGTTTGAGCGTGGTAAGATAGCCCGGAACCCGTCCTGGCGCA
The DNA here is from genome assembly GCA_945878775.1 of Chthonomonas calidirosea. Lineage (GTDB taxonomy): Bacteria > Armatimonadota > Chthonomonadetes > Chthonomonadales > Chthonomonadaceae > CAIJLM01. The sequence goes on along the minus strand of CAMCUQ010000038.1, from coordinate 6,567 downwards.
AGGAGTTCTGCCGGATGGCGGTCAAACGTAAATACAAGTGCAGGGCGATTATGCGCCCTTGCATCCGCGATTGCCGTCTGAATAATGGCTCTATGCCCCAAATGTACACCGTCGAAAGTCCCGATAGCGACCGTTGAGGATACATAGGGTTGCGGAAGCGATTCAAGACCTTCATAGACTCGTAGTCCAGGCATCCTATCAGGCTCTCTCCTTAGCAGTCTCTCTCTGCGCTTCCTCAATGGGTAAAAGCACCTTCACAGGGTATAGAACTCCATTCGAGATTCGGACTATGGCGCAAACCTCCTCCTGGGAGGTTAAGACCGCGACGAGAGTACTTTCTTCATCCGATACCGATTCCCCTTTGAGAATTTGTGAGGAAGCGCAATTTGTGAGAGATTGTCCATGCCGGAGGCGCAATTGCGCCTCTTCGCTCAAGGTGATCTGCTTCCACCCCCGCAAAGCCTCTCTAACAGGAAGCACGCTTTCCTCTAGTCGATCCTGTTCGGCGAGAAGCTGAAGGCGTTCTAGTGTCCAACTTTCGTCCAAACAAAAGGGTTGAGCAGGATCACCCACCCATGTTCGACGCAAAGCCTGCATCATTCCCCCCACCCCAATCCTCTCCCCCATATCATGGGCAAGAGTGCGAATATAGGTTCCCGTAGAGCAAACGATTTCGAGAGTAGCCTGGGGATGAATGCCGGGAGTAAACGAGAGGATTTCCAAGCGGTCTATCTCAATATCACGGGGCTGGCGTTCGACGGTTATCCCCTCACGCGCAAGCTCATAGAGTCTTCTGCCTTCGTGGTGTACAGCGGAGACCATTGGAGGAGTCTGGGAGATTTTACCCACAAAGCATGAAGCCGCTTCACGAACCACACGCTCTGAAAGAGTGCTTGCATCTTGCTCTGCAAGGGTGCTGCCAGAGGCATCTTGGGTATCGGTATCGACACCAAAAACAAACTCGGCGCGATATGCCTTACGCGCAGAACTGAGGTACTCGGCAAGGCGAGTGGCGTAGCCTAAGCAGACCACTAAAACCCCCGTCGCGTCGGGGTCAAGGGTCCCTGTGTGTCCCACACGACGCGTGCCGTAGAGTCTTCGCAATCGGTTCACAATGTCGTGCGAAGTCATCCCTGCTGGCTTATCTATTATGACGATACCGTTATAGAGGGAGGGCTTTTTCTTCAAGATGTTGTACCGCAACTGCGATGATACGTTCTATTGCTTCGTTGAGAGGAGGATCAAGGGAACAACCTGCGGCAAGGCGGTGTCCTCCCCCTCCAAATACTGCCGCAATCTCATTGACAGCAACCCCTTCACGTCCACGGAGATTGACTCGAATCTTCTTGCCCGGTATCTCCCGAAAGAGTAGCCCAATACTCACCCCTTGAATATCGCGAACATGGTTCACGATCCCATCGGAGTCGCTATCGACGGCGTTGAACTCCTCAAAGTCCTTGCCAGTGAGAAATGCCCAAGCCACCTTACCATTGGGAGAGAGTTGGAGGGAATTGAGGGCACAGGCGAGAAGCTTTTGGCTGGCATAGGTGTGGTTGGTGTAGACCTGCTCACAAATCTTCGCAGGGACAGCACCCTCTTGCTGTAGTTGGGAGGCGAGAAGGAGCGTTTCCGGGCGCACATTAGCGAACATGAAGGAGCCAGTATCTGTAATAATGCCCGTCAATAGGCACTCCGCGATCTCAGCGTCCATCAGAGCCTGACCCGTGGAGGCTTCCAAAGAACGAATTTGGGTGTAGATCAGTTCTGCCGTCGCTGCCGCCTTAGAATCGAGAACCTGAATATCTCCGAAGGTATCTCCAAGGACAACATGATGATCGATGTCGATCAGTAGGGGCGCAGATTCTACAATGGGTAGAAGACTGGTTCCCACACGATTCAACGCTCCCGCATCACAAACCACAGCAAGATCAAAGTCACGCCTTTCTGAAGTCTGCTGAATCCATTCGGCTCCCGGTAGCCACTTCAAGCCGTGCGGAACCCCATCAGCGGCACAAGGAATGACCTCTTTACCCAGCTTTTTGAGGGCGTGAGTGAGTGCCAGTACACATCCAAGAGTGTCCCCATCGGGGCTAATGTGGGCAAAAATCGCTATCTTCTGGGCTTTTAAGAGAGCATCCGAGGCACGTTGGACGGCATCGTTCATGGAGTCTCCGCCTCCTCCACCGATTCCCGAATGGGGTTGAGTTTGCGTTCCTCTTCAATGGTGCAAAGAAGGCTGAAGATACGTTGTCCATGCTCAAGCCCTGTATCATAATGGAAGGTTATCTCTGGGGCAACACGAAGCCTAGCACGGCGCGTCACCTCTCCGCGCATCATGCCACTCGCGCCATTCAGCGCCTTGAGACACTGTTTACGCGCCTCTTCCTCTCCTAGAACACTAATGAAAACCTTCACATAACGGAGGTCTGCGGAGACCTCCGCGCCTGTCAATGTCACGAATCCAATGCGCGGGTCTTTGAGGTCTCTGAGAATCATCTCGCTCAGAATATCTATTATCTGCGACGCCACGCGGTCTTTACGGTTACTCATACCGACCTATCTTTCTGTCTCAGAGCATCTCAAGGGCTATTTCCCCCACCTCAACAGCGGGGTTGCTCTCAATACTGTCTAATACCTTGTCTAGTACTCGATTGACGTGCGCCGATTCGTTTGCGACACAAGCAACTCCAATAGTCGCTTTACGCCACTTGTCGAGATCGTCTATCTCCGCAATCGAGATATTAAATTTGCGGCGCAGAGTCTCAATCAAACTTTTGAGAATCTGGCGTTTGTCCTTCAACGATTCTGTATCGTGCATATACAGGACGATGGTAAGGGTTCCAATGTGCATCATGTGTTAAAATAGCCCCGCTCCTTCTCACGTCCGAAACGATTGAAGGGAGCGGGGTGGTTGTGAAAGAGAGACTATCGCTCAACTTGGCGCATCTCGAAGCACTCAATGATGTCGCCCACTTGAACATCGGCGAAGTCTTGAATGACGATTCCGCACTCAAAGCCCTGAGCGACCTCTCTGGCATCGTCTTTGATACGGCGCAGACTGTCGATTTTGCTTGTAATGAGCGTATCTCGCCCACGAATGACACGCGCCTCGGCGTTACGCCGCAGAATTCCGTCTTGGACGTAAGAGCCTGCAATAACAATACCACGGGGGGTCTGGAAGCGTTGACGAATCTCTGCCCTACCCAAGATAACCTCTTCGTAGACTGGCTCAAAGAGTCCATTGAGGGCAAGCTCAATGTCTGCGGTCAGGTCATAGATGATATTGTAGAGCCGAACATCCACACCATCCCGTTCTGCGGCGCGTTGTGCGCCTCCATCAGCACGGACATTGAACCCCATAACGATAGAGCCTGTTGCCACCGCAAGACTAATGTCCGATTCACCAATGGCACCGACTCCGCTGAGCTTGACATTGATGTGAATGTCGTCCGCTTTGTTCTCCTCTTCGATTTTGGTGAACTGTCCGAGAATCGCCTCCACACTTCCTTGCACATCGCCCTTCACAATGATAGAGAGGTCTTTGGAGAGTCCCTCATGTGCCTGACGTGCGAGCTCTGCAAGCGTGATTCTCTTGACGGGACCACCGAGTCGGGTGTGACGTGCCTTCTCTTGGCGTTTTTCCGCGATCTGGCGTGCCTCTTTATCGTTCTTAACAACCTCTACCGAATCGCCTGCCGCAGGCGTTGCATTCAAGCCTGTGACCTCTACAGGAGTGGCGGGACCCGCCTTCTGAAGTCGCTCGCCACGTTCGTTTGCCATGGCGCGCACTTTTCCAAAGGTAAGACCTGCAACAATGCTATCTCCCACTCGCAGAATTCCAGACTGTACCAAAATAGTCGCCACGGGACCACGCCCCGACTCTATCTTCGCCTCAATAATCGCGCCCTCTGCATGACCGTGTGGGTCTGCTTTGAACTCATTGATGTCGGCGACGATCAGGATATACTCCAAGAGATCGGCAATGCCCATTCCTGTCTTTGCAGACATAGGCACAGAGATAACATCTCCACCATACTCTTCCACTACGAGGTGATGCTCGGTGAGTTGTTGTTTGATACGGTCGGGCTTTGCGTCGGGCTTGTCCATCTTGTTTATGGCGACGATGAGAGGAACCTCTGCGGCGCGTGCATGGTTGATTGCTTCGACGGTCTGAGGCATAATGCCATCATCTGCTGCAACGACAAGAACAACTATGTCGGTGACACTGGCTCCACGCGCACGCATCTCGGTAAAAGCGGCGTGTCCTGGGGTATCGAGGAACGTGATCTTCCGCATCTCACCATTATGCTCGATCTCAACCTGATAGGCTCCGATGTGCTGGGTAATCCCTCCGTGTTCGCCTCCCACAACGTTTGCCTTACGGATGGAGTCTAGTAGAGAGGTCTTGCCGTGATCAACGTGCCCCATAATGGTGACAACGGGAGGGCGTGCTTGCAATGCGCCACCGGGCGATTTATGTTTGTTGTGTGAATTGGCTACGGGCTTATGTTCGACTTTGACCGTCAAGATAAATCCATAGGCAGAGGCAAGCTGCTCGGCTTCTGCTCGGTTCAGTCTCTGATGAGGTGCGATCAACTTGCCCAGTTCCATCATCTTTTTGACTGCCGCGTTTGGCTGGACTTTCATCGCTTCCGCGATGTCTTTTAAGGTGGCGTCTGAGCTAACATCCACAACCTTTTGTATCGCTGGTGTCTCTTCCAACAAGGAACGGACGGTATTCGCCGTTTCATTATCGACAACAGAGTTTGCCCCCTTGACGGCGACGCCTAATCCTGCCAACGTGGAGATCAGCTCTTGGGAAGACAGTTTCACCTCTTTAGCGAGGTCGGCAACACGTAAACCTGCAACTACACTCATATTCAATCCCTCCCTCTTCTCCGCAGTAACCACATGGGGCGATACCTCATGGCAAATTCATGCGCCCTCGGCTCTGCGATGCGTCCATTATCTTAGAATTCTTAACCCTCGTGCGTCTCGGCATTGGCAGGCTGTTCCGGCTCCGTAGCCAAGGCACTTAGTTCAACAAATAGGCTCTCTGGAATCTGTTCTACTTTTAAGGCACGCTCTAGCCGTTTTTGTTTTCGTGCCAGAGCAAGGCAGGATTGGCGTGGACAGAGATAGGCTCCCCGCCCAGAGGCTTTACCACGCGAATCGTAGGAGGCAGTGCCATCGGGCAGACGCACGATCCGCAAGAGATCGCGTTTCTCGTCGGTAGAACGGCACGCCACACAGGTTCGAACAGGAATGTGTCGCTGTTTCATCATAAGACCAGTGAGACCACAAAAGAGAGTGAAGGAATGGGTAGGGTCATCAGGGGCGTCGGCGAGAGCGCAGAGAGATGTGTGCGAGGATGCAACGTCACCTCTGCTTGCAAACGCCGTTGAGGGGAGAGGTAGAGGACATGAGCGCATAGAGGCGCGAAGCTTCATGCTAATTCATGGCTTCTCTCCCTGTTTCCTGATTCCCTAGCGTGGAGGAGGGTTGTCCCTCTCCCAAGCCGATGGGCATCCAAATTGTCTTCATCGTCTTTTCAACCGCATAATTCCCAGAAGGTGCAGGGTTCGCCCTGCACCTAAATTACTCCATGAAGTAGCAAAAAGTGGATTACTCCTCTTCTCCCACCGTAGTATCTTCATCATCGCTTGAATCCAGCCCGTCTGTAACCGCCATCAGTGTGGCACGGGCAACTTGTGCTTCACTGCGAATATCGATGCGCCACCCGGTCAAACGGGCAGCCAAGCGAACGTTTTGCCCTTGCTTACCAATGGCAAGCGAGAGTTGTGAATCGGGAACGATAACAAATGCGCTCTTATTGTCTGCATCCTGCGTCACACGGCTCGACTTTGCGGGCGAGAGTGCCTCGGAGATGAAGAGTGAGGCATCTTCGTTCCACCGTACAATGTCGATCTTTTCGTCGTAAAGTTCATTCACGACGGCTTGAACACGGCTTCCTCGATGTCCCACACACGCCCCGACGGGGTCTACTTTCTCGTCGCGGCTCATGACGGCGATCTTAGAACGGGCACCCGGCTCGCGTGCCACGCTCTTTATCGTCACCACACCATCGGCGATTTCTGGAACTTCAAGCTCAAAGAGCCGCCGTATAAGGCTGGGGTGTGTTCGAGAGACTACAACTTGGGGTCCCTTGTTTACATCCTTCACCTCAAGGACATAGACCTTGATGCGATCATTGAACCGATACGGCTCGGTCTCTACCTGCTCTTGTGGGGGCAGAATGGCATCTAGTTTGCCAAGCGAGATCAGGATATTGCGCCCTTCGCGTCTCTGAACGGTTCCCGTGACTACCTCACCCACGCGTTCGGTGTAATCATCAAAAATCTTGCGTCGCTCTGCCTCACGGATGCGCTGAACCACGACCTGCTTTGCTGTCTGTGCGGCGATGCGCCCGAAGGTGGCGGTATCGACCTCAAAGGAGAGGGTATCGCCGAGTTCGGCTTCGGGATCAAAAGCCTTTGCCTCTTCGATGGTCAACTGTAGCGCAGGATACTTAATCTCTTCGACAATCTGCTTCTCGTAGTAGACGCG
>CAMCUQ010000037.1 GCA_945878775.1 Chthonomonas calidirosea | reverse complement strand
AGCCACAGACAAAGCACTCTGTGTTGGTGCCAAGATTCAACCACCCACACAGATCGCAGACTTTGAGCTCACTTTCATGGAAGGTGACGATGCGCCCCTGATTTGGTTGTCCTGTTTCGCGTGCCATCATCCTACTCCTACACGTCACTTACGTACAATGTAGCGCACAAAGTTCCTGTATTACGGGGTCTCTCGATAGAGAACTTCTGCAACGGTTTCGCCCACTATTTTGAGCGATTTTGCACTACACTTTTCTGGCAGGTCTTGCTGGGTATGCCAATAGACATAACCGCGCTGTTCAAACTCTGCAAAGGGCAAAGGGTGAATGAGGTCGATGGTGGGAATACCCGCTCTATTGAGGGGCATATGGTCGTCATCTACCCACTGCGATTCGTCGAATCGGAACGTATCTCCGTATCCAAGTGACTGTGCTGTGCCAAACACCTTCTCATTTGTTCCCGGGGCAAACCGATGTGAGTTCTCCTCTTTAACAAAAATAAGGTTCTTTCCGCCCACCATATCGAGCAGTATACCAAAGGTAGGCTGTCCTATTTCGGGATAGTCTTTGAGTTTTGCGGCGAGGAGTCGCGAACCGAGAAAGACTCCATCCCCTTCGCCATTATTGCCCCGAAAGTCTCCATAGTCCTCACCGTCTACCAATGCGAGTACAACGCCCACTTTGGGAGGCTGTGACTTTAGGATACGTGCAAGCTCTAAAAGCACGGCACCTCCAGAGGCTCCATCATTGGCTCCGGGAATGGGCGCGAGACGATTCCAACCTTTGGCACCGTAGCGAAAACCCTTTTGTGCCTCCGCAGAGTTGGGACCATCGGCGATAGGGCGGGTATCCCAATGGGAGAGCAGAAGCACGGGAGTCTTGGAAGGCTCCTTGGAACCTTCAGGATAGAAGACACCAATCACATTGGTATAGGTCATTCCCCGATACTTGCTCTCTTGGAGTATCACCTTATCGGCGTACTTTTTCATCTCCGCAATCAGAAATTCTAGGCACTTGGTATGCCCCTCGGAACCGAGATAGCGGGGACCAAAGGCGCATTGTTTTTCGAGATGCTTAAAGGCGTTATCACTCTCGAAAGTGGGACGTTTGAGAGTCTCAACAGGCTTCGGAGTCGAGATCGGCTGAACAGCTACGGTATTCGGAGTCGCATTTGCCGATGGCTCAACCGAGTTGCGTTGGCAACTAGCGATACTGAGCCACACGAAGCCTAGAAGTATGCCCACTCGAACGCTATTTCGCATCTGCGAGTTTTCCTTTGATGATGAGCCGTTCGTCCCCTTTGCCGAGGGTTTTATGCTCTTTCAGATAGACTGTGATAAAATCGCCAAGGGTCTTGCTGTCGAGCTTTTTCGATGCGTCCTTGTCTATCTCGTCCTTCTTCCACACTTTGAAGTAGGCGAGTGCTCCATTTGCCAACGGAGTGGGCATCGCGACTTTATAGGTCTTAGAGTTCTCTATCGTGCTGCCATCTACCTTCACTGAGAGGACATGTTTCGCTTTTTCTGCATCGGAATCTATCGTGACGACGATCCCGGAGAACTGCAAGAATCCGCTGTTCGATTTTGGGTAGAGGTACAGTCCATGCTCAATTGCTTTAATGACTTGAGCGCCTGTGAGTTTAACGATGGAGATGTTGTCATCTTTGTACTCAAGCACTTTGAGAAAGTCAGAGAGGCTGAGGTTTCCTTTAGAGAACTTGGTGTCGCTGGTAAAGTATGTGGCGGCGATAAAGGCAATGTCCGCCTTGGTCTCTTGTCGCATGGCGTCTGCGACAAGGCTTCCGATGGGGTTCTCTTTTGAGCCGATGTCTTTTGTGGAGAGGTCTGCCTCTAATTTTAGGTTGCTTTGGGCGTGGGCAGTTGTCCCCGCAATAAGGGTTGCGGTTAGAAAGAGGGTAGCTAATGCCGATTGTAACAGGGTTCTCCGGTTTCGCATGGTCTTGCTCCATTCCTTGTTGTTAAGGTTAGACGGCTTCGGGAACCGCTTGGTTCCGGGTTGCCTGTTTCCACCTTAACCACGAGTCCATAAAGGTATCGATATTACCGTTCAGGACTCCAATCACATCGCCTGTTTCCGTACTGGTGCGATGATCTTTTACCATAGTGTAGGGGTGTAGCACGTAAGAGCGGTCTTGATTGCCCCATTCGTTGGCTTTGGATTCTCCCCGTAGTGCCGAAACTCGCTCTTCGCTCTGCTTTGCTTCGAGGGCGATGAGTCGCGCCTGTAAGACCTGCAAGGCGAGTGCCTTATTCTTGTGTTGTGAGCGTTCGTTTTGGCACGTTACCACTAGCCCTGTGGGGAGGTGGACGAGGCGCACTGCCGATTCCGTTTTGTTGACGTGTTGTCCACCGGCACCACTTGCCCTATAGTAATCTATTCGGAGATCGTCAGGGTTGATCTCCACTTTAATTTCTTCTCCAATGTCGGGTAGCACTTCGACAGAGGCGAAAGAGGTCTGGCGACGCTTGTTCGAGTCATAGGGTGAGATACGAACGAGACGGTGCACTCCATGCTCGGCGCGGAGGTAGCCATAGGCATATCTCCCGTGTACCATGACGGTGGTGCTTTTGAGACCGTCGATTTCGCCCTCTGTCTCGTCTACAACTTCTACTCGGTAGCCTCGTATCTCTGCCCATCGGAGGTACATACGTTGTAGCATCCGTGCCCAGTCACAAGCATCAGTCCCGCCTGCCCCCGATTTTATTTCTAGGATGGCGTCGAAACTGTCGTACTGCCCTGAGAGCAGTGTCTCGATCTCCAAGCGTTCCACATCTTTGCGAATGGCACGCGCCTCTGTTGCCAGCTCTGCCTCTGTATCTGTGGTAGGCTCTTCTGCGAGGAGTTCCAACATGACTTCTAGATCGCTTAGGCGTTGATCGAGGGCGATATAAGGCGCGACGCGCTCTTTGGATTGGTTCAGTTTTTGAAGATGGGCTTGTGCTTCGAAGGCATCATCCCAGAAAGTGGGCTGTGCGGCTTTTGCTTCTAGGGCGGCTATTTCGATGTCTAGTCGGGGCTTGTCAAAGATGCCCTCCGAGTTCAGTCAGGAAAGACCGAAGGGATTGGGCTTCTTGTTTTGTCTCGTCTAGCAACGGTGTGTACTTCCTTTTCTTTATTATCGCCAAAAGGCGCGATTAGTATACCTCAGACTCTTCTTTAGTTTCCGGTAAAATAGCGGAGGTTTTGGATTCAAAAACCCCTTCTCTATCTCATACCTCTGAGAAAAGAGCATTTGAGGAGGCTTTTTTAGAAATCACGCTTTCGCCCGTTAAAATAGAGAAATGCACCAATGGCATTAGCGATGAGATTAGGAGCCTTCTCAAAGTGCTCAATTTTTAGCGGAAAGTCTCTTTTAAGCAGACGAAATTCTACTTCTATTTACCGGAAACTAAAGCTCTTTGCTGTTCTATTAACTTTTTAGGTCTCAGACGGTGCTAGAGGGGCTTCTTTGCCATTTTTAGGACATGGGCAAAAAGAATCCATTTCCACCCCTTTTTCGAGGGAGAAGGTTATGGGCTTATATCAAATTAGACACTAGAAATGGCTGAAATGTTTCGTGCCAAATTTTAGCGGACAAAGGAGGTATTTTTGTCTGGCATATTCTGTAGTTTGATCACGAAGTCACGCTGTTTTTGCATGGTGGGGCGCAATACCTGAAGGCGCACCGATTCCCCTCCCTTATGCTGTTGGACGGCTTCAGTCATGTCGTTCCGATCCCCTATGACCTTATCGTCTATGGCGAGAATGATGTCGTCGAGTTGTATTCCGGCTTGGCTGGCGGGGCTGTTTGGAATGACATCGTAGACCATAACTCCACGGTGTGCCTCAAGATTTAGCCGTTGTGCCATGGCTTGACTGACCTGCCCAAAACGGATACCCAAGTAGGGGAGGTGTGTGGAATTTGTGGTGGGGCGTCCAAATTGTATGATTTCACGCGAGACCTGTCGCACCGTGTTTGAGGGGATGGCAAAGCCGAGTCCGATACTGCCTCCCTGTGGTCCTGCGCTTAGGATGGCGGTGTTTATACCCACCACCTGACCGTTGATATTGGCAAGTGCGCCCCCAGAGTTGCCTCTGTTGATCGCGGCATCGGTCTGAATGGCACCGTCAAGGACACGATTCTCATCAACGCGGAGATTTCTGCGATTGAGAGCTGAAATAACGCCTACCGTGGTGGAGGAGCCAAGACCGAGCGGGTTGCCAATGGCGATTGCCCACTCTCCTACTTGAAGACCCTCGGAGTCTCCAAATTCGGCTGGGACAAGGTTTGCCATATCGACACGCACGACGGCGAGGTCTGTCTTTGAATCGGAACCAATAAGGCGAGCATAGACCCATTTCCCGTCATGGAAGGTGACGCGGACTCTGTCTGCGCCGTCAATGACATGGCGGTTTGTGACGATGTAGCCATCCGACGTTAGTATCACGCCTGAACCTTTGCCGCGCACCTCTTGGGTGGTGTATCCGAGGTCGTCCGTGCGTTTCGTTTCACTAATGGTATCGATATTGACAACAGTGGCGTCGACTCGGCGCACGGCTTTGACGATTCTGTTTTCGCCAATGTCAACCGCAGGAGCCTCTTGGCTGAGGAGTTCAATGGCACGTTTTTGAGCGACGGAGTCGGGCAGGGCATGGGGAGCCCGCCAAAGAAATAGGAGCCAGCCGGAGAGGATGCCCACTCCGAAGATGAGTAGAATACCAGTTACACGTCGCACTGCATCTATCCTCGCAAATTTCTACAGGTGTTGCGTTCGTGCCAAAAGAGGTGGGCGGGAAGCCTGCTTTGTCACGGGAGAGTTTTGATTGGGGGAGTACGGTTTTCGCCATTGCGGCGTTCGAGCCAAGTCCAGAGAATCAATAGCCCTCCACCAACGAAACCCATAAAGTAGCTGGCATTATGGGCAAAAAAGTCTGCGGTAAATGCCCTCACGTGGGGGGGCGAAATAGTGGGTGGAACCATGTAATACAAGAGAGGGCTATCTGTTGCGCTGAACTGGTATCCCATGTATCCGGCAATAGTGGCACTCACTGCCATTTCCAAAAATAGGAACAAGAGTGGTCGATAGAATCGGTTGACTGTCCATGCAGGGGCGCTGCCACTCTGTGCTGCCCATGCTAACGGGATTCCGAGTAGGGTTCCTACCCACCATGTTGCCAAAATACCCCAAACGATACCTAGCAGGGTAGGACTCTGTGTCTTTATGATGGTGGGGTGAAAGACTGTGAAGTATTCTAGACATATCCGTGCGGTAATCTGGTCGTGTATTACTCCGTACAGGATAGCAAAGCCAGTACAGAGTGCAATCATTTGACAAGTATGTCGTTGCTTTGAATGCGTTTTCGTTTCCATTGTTCTGTGTTGCCCACTTCAAACAAGAAACGATTCCTTGTCCTTGATGCTTTAGGCGCGTATCTGTCGGAGAAGGTTTGCCATCTCGACAGCGACGAGGGCGGCTTCTGCGCCTTTATTCCCGGCTTTGCTACCGGATCGCTCAATGGCTTGTTCGATGCTTTCGACGGTGATGACACCGAAGGAGACGGGTATTCCTGTGGTTTGCCCAACATGGCTGATCCCGCTTGTTACTGCACCTGCAATGTGGTCATAGTGGCTCGTTGCGCCACGAATGACGCAACCTAGCGCGACGAGGGCATCGTATTTACCAGATTCCGCCATCGCTTTTATGGCGACAGGTATCTCAAAACTCCCCGGAACCCACGCGACTGTCACGTTTGATTCCGTGCCTCCATGCCGTTTGAGGGCGTCCAACGCGCCTTCTAGCAGGGCTTTTGTGAGAAAGTCGTTCCATCTACTGACGACGATTCCGATGCGAAGGTCACGTGTGATGAGATCACCTTCGAGTACTGTGGCGGGCATCCCGTTTGCTCCTTGGAAGAACCCCTCTGTCTCTGTGTATTTGCGTCGTCTGAAGACTTCGTGCTTTAGGGCATAACAGTTGGTAGAACGCCTAAAAGGGAAGGAGTCTAGACACTTCGGATACTTCTCGATAATGAGACGAGGTGAGAAGGGGGTTCCGTTTCATAAATGTGTGAATTAGTTGTGCGAATTATCTGCGAGTTGTAGGTCTTCTGCGCGGAAGTGGTGTCCCATCTTTTCCGCTTTGGTCTGAAGATAGCGTAGATTGTGGGGGTTTGGTTGTGTGGGGATAGGAACCTCTTCGGTGATCTCTAATCCGTACCCTTCCAATCCGATTACTTTTTTAGGATTATTGGTCATAAGGCGGATTTTTTGTATGCCGAGATCGACCATTACTTGTGCACCAATACCATAGTCGCGCAGATCGGGTTTGAAGCCAAGCATCTCATTTGCCTGCACGGTATCGGCTCCTTGCTCTTGGAGTTCGTAGGCACGGAGTTTGTTGACAAGCCCGATCCCACGCCCCTCTTGCTCTAGGTAGATGAGTGCGCCTTTGCCCGCTTCGGCTATCTTATCGAGTGCGCTATGGAGTTGGGAACCGCAGTCGCACCGTAGAGAGTCCATGAGATCACCCGTGACGCAGGAAGAGTGCATTCGGACGAGGGTAGGCTCATCGGTGGTAATATCTCCTTTGACAAAGGCGACAACGCTATGAGGTGCGACGCTCGACTCGTAGGCATGGACGACAAAGTCGCCATAACGCTCTGTGGGGAGATGGGCAGAGGCGACACGGGTTACCAGTTTCTCGGTGCGACGGCGGTATTTGATGAGGTCGGCGACGGTGATGAGTTTGAGGTCAAATTGTTGTGCGAGGGCTTCCAAATCGGGAATACGTGCCATGCGTCCGTCGTCGGCGACGATCTCACAGAGGACTCCCGCTGGTTGGAATCCGGCAAGGCGCATGAGGTCTACAGTGGCTTCTGTGTGTCCTGCCCTGCGGAGGACTCCTCCTTCGACGGCACGAAGGGGGATGACGTGTCCGGGACGGGCAAGGTCTTCGGGGGTGGCGTTCGGGTCTGTGAAGACCTGAACGGTGATGGAGCGGTCGTAGGCGGAGATGCCTGTGGTTGTTCCTTTGAGAGCGTCCACCATTTCGCCCATAGCGGTTCCGAGGCGTGCAGTGTTGTTTTTCACCATCATAGAGATTTGTAGCTCACGGAGTCGCTCTGCGGTGGTAGCCACGCACGGGATTCCGCGTCCATATCGAATGATGAAGTTCATGGCTTCCGGAGTACATTTTTCGGCGGCGACGATGAAGTCACCCTCATTTTCACGGTCTTCATCATCTACGACAATGACGACTTTGCCTTGCCGTAGGTCTTCAATAGCAGATTCTATGGTGCTGAAACTCATCGTTTGCTCACTCCTGAACGAAAAAATAGTACACGAAAGTTGCAGTATTATACCTCAGTTTCGGGGAGTTTTTGGTCTTGAGAGAGTACCCTTTGCAGAGCGTTCTCCAGTCGTTTCTGGCTTAATGTGATGGTAAGGTCGGCGCGTGTACGCTCTAGGACGGCACGGAGGGCATCGGTGGTGCGCCTCAAGCCTCCGGTGATGGCGTCGGGAAAGTCGAAGGTGATGAGTTCATAGTAGATGTCGTCCATGCGCTTGAGTACCGCTTCGGCTTGTGCTAGATCGTCGAGGCGGAGCCTGTCGAGGACGTGGCGACGGCTTTCACTGGCGGCTTCCGCGATTCCGTTGAGGTAGGCGGCGGGTTCTACTCCGAGGGTGTTGGGGGTGGGGAAGGGAGCGCCTGTGACTATGGCGATCATGCATTCAGCTTCGACATACTCTTTTTGTGAGTCGTGAACGTACCCTGCATAGAAGAGGTCTGGGTATTCTGCAAGGACAGTATTTGCGGCAATAACGCGCTGTTTTGCTTCCTGAAGGAGTTTGTGGGCAGAGTCCATTTCGGAGCGATGGATGGCACGAATGGTTCTGGAGGAGTATTGGATAACTTCTCGGCAGATTCGGAGTGCCTCTTCCCTCGCCTTGTTGCTTCGCTCTAGGCGTGCGCGGAGGCTATGGGAGATATTTTCGAGGTTGGTATCTTGGTCATCGTTGGGCATTGCCTGTGTGCCTCTCTGAATGGGGGGGGGGCTGAAAAGCGAAGTCCCCTTCTCCTAAGTTGATAGTGAAGGGGACGTTTTGATTTTTGCCGTATTTGTCTGAGGACGCGGTAAAGGGTTCTCATCCTTGCTCAAGCCTCACGTAGGTCTCCCGAATACGTCGAACATGGTAGGCGACATTGGCGGAGGTGCATCCGACAATGGTGGCGGCTTCCCGCCATGTGTAGCCTTCAATCAGAGCGCGAAGAATGCGCTGTTGTACGACGGTGAGTGCGGACATAAGTCGTGCAATATCGACTTCACCATAGGGGTCGATATGAATAGCATTTTGTGGGTGTAGCTCTTCGAGCGGGAGGTGTTGTCTCCGTCTTTGCCATCGTATGACATCGAGGATACGCCACCGCGCCCGTTTGAGGAGGTGTTGCTCTGGGGTTCCGACGGTAAGGTCGAGCCGGGGCAACATCTCTAGGACGGCTATCCATGCTTCTTGGCAGAGGTCATCGGAATCGACTCCACATCGGTGTCCGAAATAGGCTGCCATTTTTTCAATGCGAGACTTAAGAGATTCTACGAGAACGGTTTGAGCGAGAAGTTCTCCTTCTTGCGCCCTTTCTAACAACTGCTCCATAATTGAGTGCTTCTCCTCACGAAACCAAACAGTAAAAAATAGAACCACAGGGTCTGTTCACCTGTGGCGCCTTCTTTAAGAACTCGTTCCGTGTCACGGTGGTGCGCGTGCAATGCGCGGAATGGAGTTGAGAAGCCGCGTTGTTAGAGGGTACGCTTGCTGTCCGTTATGGAAAGTGACCTAACGGAGAGAAACGAAGCCTCTTTGTGAACAGAGAATGCGATGGGTGATCCTGCCACGAGGGCAAACAAAGGTAATCATTTTCACCGATGATTCCTCCTTTCAAAATATAAGCGAATGTGTGGTATTGCTTGAAGAATAGTATAGCACGATTCTGGGGAAAAGTAGGCACTAAACGCCATATTCCACACCTTCGTTCTATGTATCGCCTTAGCAAAATAGGTTGCTAAAGAGAGTGACAGAAAAGAATGCGAAATAGTTGCAAAAAAGAATGTTTGTTCCGTAGAGGGTACAATCGGGATAAGTGCGTTTGAAAAGTAGTGCTGGTATCGAATGCAGCAAAAGGTTTTAGCCAACAACTGAAGTTTTTACGGATCGCATGGCGATGGCAAGAAAGCTCTTGCAGTGATCTCATTCTGTAGAGTTTGTGCAGGAAAGCAGGGAAATGCTGGTAGAGGGAAGAATTTGCTATTGGAAAATAAAAACTGAGGAGATAGAGAATGATACATACACCGTTAGACAAGATTGCCCTGCGCGTTATAATCGTGCTTCTGGGTGCAAGTGTAATCGTTTTTGGACTGCCGGCAGTCTATAGACTCTATCGGGGTTCTCAAGGGCATGGGCTGATTTTAGCTGCAGAAAAAGGGGATACGGCGAGTATCGAATCGCTATTGGGTAGAGGCGCGGACCCGAACGTGAAAGAGCCTTATGGAGCAGCACCTAACCCGGTTACTGCCCCCCCTGAATTGACTCCTCTGGAAGTTGCTCTCAAAAACAACAAAATCGAAGCCGCGAAAGCACTCCTAAATCATAAGGCAAAAGTGAACCTCAATGCTCAGACGTTGGCGACTAGGATGGAGAGTCCCATTATTGCCTTGTATATGGCGGAGCATGGCGCAAAGCTAAAAGACCTGTTTGGCACCGCAGTAGAGAATGGGAACGTCCCTGTAGTAAACAGCATGGTGGAAAAATACCCCGCTCTGCTAGACACGCAAGGGCAGGGAATGCTTCTGAAATCCGCATCGAAAGGTGATGCTGTCATGGTAGCGGCTCTTATCGATTTGGGATTCGATATTAATGAACGTGATATGTTAGGCAATACGCCACTGATGCTCGCTGCTACGTCGGGAGCTAGTGACACGATAAAGGTCTTGGTGCAGAAGGGCGCAAATATAAAAGCTGAAAACAAACTTGGGTATGACGCGCTATACTATGCGAATTTGACGCAACGTTCTGAAGTTGCAACCGCCCTCGTGAGACATGGCGCAAGAGGCAGGGTGTCACATGGCGCGGAACTGATGAAGGCGCGTGCATTATATCGCGGAGGCAATATTCAGGCAGCTATCGCCATGGTCAAAAAGGTTGTTGCAAAGAGCTCTAATGACGTACAGGCTCAGTCCTATTTAGGCTTTCTGTTGGTTGAATACGGTGATGTGGATGGGGGCATCCGTGCCTACAAAAAGGTACTTGCACAGATGCCAAAGAGTGCGCGTACCTATCGGTCTCTGGGAACCGCCTTTCAACGGAAGAAGAGTTGGAAGGAGGCAGTGAGTGCCTACCGTGAGGCGATACGCTTAGAGCCTAACGGCATAGAAGGCTACCACGGCTTAGGAGAGAGCCTTCTGGAGCTTCGACACCTTGATGAATGTATCCAAGCCTTCAAGCACGCGCTTACGATAGACCCTCAAAGCGTCCACGCTATATGGAAATATGGCGAGGCGCTCTATGCCTTAGGGCGTCTACCAGAGGCAACACAGCAGTACCTTCAAGCTCTTGCGATGAGTCCAAATGATGGACCTTTACATAGCTCCTATGGCTCTGCCTTAATCTCTGCGGGGAAGGTGGAGGAGGGGCTTGCAGAGAAACGCAAAGCCTGCGCTTTTGCCCCTGCCAATCCTGATATGCCTATGGACCTAGGGGCATGGCTCTTTCAGTTGGGGCGTTTAGAAGAATCCCTTGAGGCAGACAAGAAGGCAATAGCGATATTCCCCAACTATGGGATGGTTTATGTCAATATGGGCTGGACCCTGATCAAATTAGGTCGCGCTAAGGAAGCGATAGAACCTTGTAGACGCGGGTGTGAACTCGTCCCGAATAGCAGTAACGCCTTTGCGAATCTAGGGAAGGCATTGACGATGGTGGGGAATTTTTCAGAGGCGATTCGCTTCAACCGAAGGGCTGTGGAACTGGAACCTTCCAATGCAGAGGCGCACTTTAATTTGGGGGAGGCTCTGGCAGGAGGAGGACAGAAGGCGAATGCTAGGGTGGAACTGGAAACCTATCTCCGAACGAGGAAGAATGAGAGAGACCCTGAAGAACAAGAGCGCATGAGGCAGGCAAGAAGGCTCTTGCAATAATCTCCGTACTAAAGCCTGCCAGGAGTGATTGTGGAGTAGGGGCACTTTTCGCAGGAGCAAAGAGAGGGTTAGAGACCACACCCAATGCTTAAGTGTTGCTCCTGTGCCCAACGTCGGAGGAGGGTTCCCGCCGTCTTCCAGCGCCCTCCGCGTCCCAGTCCACCGAGGGTCAGATTACAGCGTCCACGCACCTGAACAATTGCATGTCGTTGCAGGTTGACTTCGATGGTGAGGAGCCTGCGAGTACGAGACGCCTTCACGGGCTTAACACGCAGGGACCAGATTGCCGTCTGTCCATTGATGCAATTCGCCGCATATCGGAAGACACAGTGCCGCATTTCGCGCCCTTCATCCATGAGTGCCTGACTGCTGGAGAGTTCAGTGATCAACCAGATGTTTTCTGCACCAAACTCGTCCTTCTCTTCGACTTGAAAAGGGGCAATCCCACACGGCTTCCATGCATTGCGCGGACGCTTGGAATCCCTTGCAAGTTGTTCATGCCACTCCTCAACGCGCCGATAGAGGGCATTCAGAGTGCGCCCTTTCATTGTAAAAGTAGGTTCAGGAGCGTCATAGCCTATGCGAGGATCGTAGGGAGTGGCTTTCCAGTCGCCAAACTTTTGAGCCAGAATGAAGTCTACAATGGGACCCACCCAATGCAAGGGGAGCTGCGGATTATTGACGAAGAAATGGAGTACAGAATACCAAAACTCCTCTTCGGGCAGTATCTCACTCAGAGAAGATTCTATTATTGCACTTGCCAGTGCCTCCGATCCTCCCAGTGCAAGCACCTGACCCCATCTTAAGGCTCCCGTAATCGTGCCCTGTTCGGGGGCAAAAAGGAAATGGTGCGCCGCCTTTTCGGTAAGTGGAAGCGGGATTTCGGCACGTCGGATATTTTGTCCCTGCCCAATGTGTATATACCAGTTCTGATGTTGCCATCCTTCGGGAGAGAAGCCTTCAAACCATGCCTGTTTCATGAAGCCGGGAACGGAGTAGCGGGCAAAAAGGTGCTGGGCAAGCTCAGTGATCTGAGTGATGTTGTCGCCGGACTCTGGGAGCCAATCTTCGGGATTGCGTATCCACTGTTCCTGTCGCAGTGCGAACAGTAGGAGCGCGTCCAATGAAGTATTTCCTGCATTGGGTCCGAAAGAGGCAATGGCAGGCTCAATGGAGAGTAAAGGCGTGCCGTAACCCAGATGATTGAGAAGGCGTATCCAAGCGATATTGGTGGCTTCTTGCTCTCGAACGAGAATATAGGCACTCCGTAGTTTCTTTTGATTTGCCTCTTGTAGTGCTGCCCACGCAGTGCGATTCTCATAGATGGCGCGAATGAGTTGGTCTGCCTCATGGTTGAGGGCTAGGGCACGTTCACGAATGGTGCTTGCATCTGACATTGGAGCACTCATGTAACCTCCCCTTACATGTGAAAAGTAAGCAGTTGTATGCACCTCTATCGCAAAGCGGTCCCCTGATGCTAAAGAGGCTTACTTCGCGATAGCAAGAACAGAAGACTCCTCTCCTTTTGCGTGCATGAGAGTTGGCGAATCGTGCTTGTTACTGATGCTATTTCTGTTCGCTTTGAGGCTCATTTTTGAAAATCGCGGAGGAAAGCAGGGAAACTTTGGGAGCAGGGTGAAATAGAGAGGTAGTTTTGAGACGAAGCACGTTGAAGCGTGGTTAGAGAGTGAAAGGAGTACTTATCGAGATGAGTAATCAGAGTACACGTAGAGATTTTCTGCGTGGGGCAGTCATGACAAGTGCCGGAATCTGGGTTGCGGATCGTTCGTTGGCAAAAGGGTTCCAAACGCCAAACGAGAAAATCAATTTTGCCTGTATTGGTGTGGGCGGCAAAGGCTCTAGTGACACCATGGAAGCCTCTCGCTTTGGCAATATCGTGGCGTTGTGTGATGTGGATGAGAAGCGACTGGATGAGATGGCACAACGCTTCCCGAACGCGAAGAAGTTTACCGACTATCGCAAGATGCTGGATACAATGGGCAAGGAGATCGATGGTGTGACGGTGAGTACTCCTGACCACAGTCACGCACCTGCGGCGGCGATGGCGATGCACATGGGGAAGCACTGCTTCTGCCAGAAGCCATTGACACACAGTCTTTTCGAGGCGCATCGTTTGGGTGAGATCGCAAAAAAGATGAAGGTTCAGACCCAAATGGGGAACCAAGGAACCTCTGGTAGCGGACTGCGACGCACTGCTGCACAGCTGAAGGCAGGGATTGTGGGAACAGTGAAGGAGGTTCATGTTTGGACGAACCGCCCGATCTGGCCCCAGGGGGGCGCACGCCCCGAACAGAGAACCCCTCCAAGCAATCTGGATTGGGAGCTTTGGTTAGGACCCGCCGCTGAGCGACCCTTTGGCGACGGCTATCATCCGTTTGCGTGGCGCGGCTGGTGGGATTTTGGTACGGGAGCTTTGGGCGATATGGCGTGCCATACCGTCAATATGCCCTTCATGGGATTGGACCTCTTAAACCCTACCAGTGTAGAGGCGGAATCTCCCGGACATAATGGAGACAGCTACCCAAATTGGTCGACGATTCGCTACGAGTTTCCGGCAACCCAAGCTCGTCCTGCCATTACCATGTACTGGTATGACGGGGGCAAGATGCCCGGTAAGGAGATTCTGCAAGTCGAGAAGCCAACCGATTCCGGTTCCTTGATCGTGGGAGATAAAGGCGTACTGTATTGCCCCGGAGACTATGGGCAAGATGGGCGAATCATCTCTGGCGGTGTGGAAGTGGGCGAGGTCAAGTTTACGCAATCCCCAGGACACTTTGCAGAGTTGGCGCATGCGATCAAGGGCGAAGGGACTCCTGTCTCAAACTTCCCCGGCTATGCGGTTCCATTGACTCAGTCGATCCTACTCGGTAACCTGGCGGTTTGGCATACTCGTAACGGTGGCAAGCGCAAAGTGGAATGGGACGCAAAGCGTTTGAAGGCGAAAGGCGCACCAGAACTGGACGCAATGATCCGTCCGAAGTACCGCAAGGGCTACGTTCTTGGTTAGGCTTTCTACGCCAACCGTTTGGACTGCGAGATTCCCCTCTCTTAATAAAAGGAAGGGGAATCTCCGCTTTTTAGTGCCTGTTCTGCTGATAGCGATTATTGTTCTACAATTTGAAGTTCCCGTTTTGGCGCAAAAGAAAAACGGAGGCAACTCTTTTGGCGTGCGTCAGATCGGCTTCCGTCAAGAGTGGGTCTCCGTCATGCCTCAAGGGGCAAAACTCTTTGATTTGGGGCGGGTGAAGCAGGACCAGACCCCCTACTTAACGGTGATGGCGACGAATATAAACCCCAAAGACCCGCGCCGCACCGTCTCCTTGATGCGCTGGAACGGCTCTCGCTTTATTGCTGAGAGTACCGTAGATGTTGCTGGAGCAGTTGTCGACGTTCTTTTGGCGGGGAACTACAGAACTCTCGGAACGGCGGGAACGGCAACGGGCGATAAAGGGCGGGCGCGTGGCTTTGTGCGGAGCGTTCAGGTTATCGCTTCTGAGGGTATCCTTGAGTGGAATGGTAAGGATTTTGAGCGTGTCTCTCCTGCCCCTATTGGGGTGAAAGGGGAGATTTTGATGGGGCGGCGACTGTGTGTATTAATGGCGGGGGCAGGAGATCAGACGACGACGTATGAGTTTGTGGGTAACGAGGTTCGTGTCACTAAGGATTTTGTGGTTCCGCAAGAAGAGGATACTTTTCTGCGGTTTGCGATTGGCTCTCAAGACTTTCCAGGTTCAGAGGCACTCCGGCTGGGAGCAGGGACGCGCTATATCCAATCCCATTGGAAGGGGCAGAACCGCTGGATGATAGGGCTTCTCACGGGTAGGCTGGTTCCATTGCAAGACGATCCAAAGGCAACGGTGGGAGATCGCGTGGTGGTCTATGCGCCCCGTCAAGGAACCCCTGAGAAGACGTTTTGGGCATCGTCATTTGGGGATTTGGAGGAGGTCTGGCGGAGCGAAGCATTGCCGGGCAAGATTTTGGATGTGCGCGTTGGCGATCCCCGCAATGATGGCAAAGAGGGGATTATGGTGCTCGTCTCAGAGAACGAAGGCAAGGAGCGTCGGCTCTATTTCTTTGGAAAGACGGGCATTTAGGGGTATTCCATTTTGGGAGAAGGGGAGACGGGAGAGTGGGTCAAAAGAAAACTCTTGTTGTGGGAATGGCTGGCGGTTCGGCGTCGGGAAAGACGACCTTCACCAAGCGGTTGCTAGAGTGGTGTGAGGAGAACAACTTGCGTGTAGAACTGGTGAACATGGATAAGTACTTCTATCGTGGTAAAGAGGGAGGTCCCACACTGGTTCTGCCTTCAACGGGAGAGGTGATGCCAGACAACAATCACCCAAACTCGGCGGATAACGCTCGTTTAGTTACGGATATGGATGCTCGCTGTGCGGCGGAAGACGCGCCAGAGGTGCTTATTATAGAGGGCTTGATGGCTCTGGCTGTTGAGGAGATACGCTCCCGATTGGACCTACGCATCTTTATGGAGTTGGAGCCGGATGTTCGCGCTCTTCGTAGAATGTTGCGTGATTTGCAGGGGGGGCGAGGGGAGACAACCCCAAAATTTATCGCGACCTACTATATCGAGTGTGCCCGAATAGGACATGGGAGGTATGTGGAGCCTAGTCGCGCTCACGCCGATGTGATATTGCGTGGCGACGCCGACTTTGAGAGAACGGTTCCGCTTGTAGGAGGCTTAATTCAACAGCAAGTCGCTGACCGACGAGCCTAGTGTGTCCGCCCCTCTGTCACTCTCGACAGAGGGGCTTTATTTTGTTTGATGTGAAGTGCAAGATGGGCTTTACTAAAGATTCCTGTAGTTTCTTTTGCCCACTCCATTGACATCCTAGCGAATTGGGGTTACAATTTCAGTAATCACTTTGAATTTCAAAGTACTTTTTGAAACTGAGATTTACCCAATGTTGGCAAAGGAGTTTTAATAATGCAGACCCTCACTCTATCTAATACTGTACTACCTACCAAACGCAAAATCACGCTCGCTCGTGTTGCAGGAGTCTGTTTTGGGGTGCGTCGAGCCATCGATATTGCACTTCAGACCCGCCAGAAGCACACAGGCAAACTAACTGTTCTGGGACCCCTTGTTCATAATAGGCAAGTGCTTCACGAATTGAAAGATCAAGGAATAGATACCGCTGATGCCCTTCATGAGATCACTGAAGGAAGCATCGTCCTTTCCGCACATGGAACCGCTCCCCAAACCCTTCAAGCCATACAGGATCGTCATATCCCCGTAGTGGATGTAACCTGCCCCTATGTGACAAAAGTTCACCGCATGGCACGTCTGCTTTGTGAGCAGGGCTACCCCATTATTCTCGTTGGGGACACGGGGCATACCGAGGTTAAGGGAGTTATGGGAACGATTACCCACTATGGTGGAACGGCGTGGCTCGTCTCCTCGCCAGAGCAGATCGAGAGCCTCCCTTTGGGTAAAAAAGTGGGCATACTCTCGCAAACTACCCAGCGCGCCGCAACCTATGTCTCCATCGTTGCGGAAGTCTGCAAACGTGTCGCGGAGGTGCGTGCCATGAATACCATCTGTGGCGCTACCGATGAGCTGCAAGACGCCGCCGTCGAATTGGCACGGCAGGTGGAGGTCGTCATTGTTATTGGGGGTAAAAATAGTGCCAATACCTCTCGCCTTCGGTTGCTGTGTGAGATGCAAGGCGTTCCTGCCTACCATATCGAAACCTCAGCGGAGATACAGCCCCAGTGGCTCTCTGGCAAATCGCATATTGGTATCACTGCTGGAGCTTCCACTCCCGATTATCTGATTGAATCTGTTGCCCGCGCCCTTAATGAAGGCGATCTCCCCGAAAACTGGCATCTCCACCACCCAGACGAATGATCCCCGCTTTTGGGTATAATGGTGAGGAGAACATTTCGAGGAGGCTTTTTTGGACGCAAAGGAGGTTGCAGCACGTAGGGCAGTTGCCGATGTACAAGAGGGCATGATCCTCGGCTTAGGGACTGGCTCCACTGCCACACACGCGATTCGCTTGCTGGGAGAACGGATTCAGCAGGAGGGGTTGCGGATACGAGGTGTGCCTACCTCACAACGCTCCAAGGCGCAGGCTGAGCAATTAGGTATTCCACTTGTCAGCTTTGCACAAGTGACCTCCATCGATATGACTATCGATGGAGCGGATGAGATCAACCCGGCTCTTCACCTGATTAAGGGTGGCGGCGGGGCTTTGGTGCAGGAGAAAATTGTTGCCTGTGCCACGCGAGAACTCGTCATTATCTGCGACGCGAATAAGATCAAGCCACAATTGGGAGCCTTTCCTCTACCTATTGCCATTATCGCCTTTGGTTGGCAAGCCACTTTGCGTCACCTCGAAGCCTTCTCTTATCCCGTTCATATCCGTACCCACACCGATGGTAGCCCCTACCGCACCGACGATGGTCTCTACATTGTCGATATGGCGTGTGGCACGATTCCCGATCCCGTTGCGTTTGAACAAAAATTAAAGTCGCTTGTGGGAGTTGCCGAGGTAGGACTCTTTACCAATTTGGCACAACGGGTTATTGTCGGATATGAGGACGGCACCACTCAGATTCAAGAGCGTTCGTGATTATCATGTATCGCGTAGTCAAAACCAGAGGAGGACACGGACTTGCCGTTGTTCATTGAAGAGGGTCTTTGTGACGATGTTGTGCTACAGCGTGATGAAAATGATGTAGCCGAAGTCACCATTTGGGGCAGTCTCACTGTGGAGACTGAGGGTCCTGTTATTGCCAGTGTCTCTCGCCGTGAGGCTCCAATAGAGGGCTTCGATAGAGTCGTGGTGGGTAGCGCCAACGCCGGAAAGTGGAGTGCTAGACTCTCCGAAATTCCTGCGGGTGGTCCCTACACTATTGAGCTGATTGTGGGCAAGGAGAGCCTGACTGTACGTGGTGTGCTGGTGGGTGACCTTTGGGTTTTGGCGGGGCAGAGCAATATGGAAGGGTGCGGTGACCTGATCGATGTTGAAGAACCCTCCCCCTATATCCATGTTTTTGATATGGCGGATCGTTGGCATATCGCAGAGGAACCGCTTCACTGGCTGATCGATTCTCCCGATTCCGGTCACTGTGAAAGTAGCGGAGAGGAGCAACGTCGCCAGCAGATTGAGGCACGTCAAACACGCGCTAAAGGTGCAGGTTTAGGGCTACCTTTCGCAAATATTATGTACCGTGAGACGGGGGTGCCCATAGGCTTAATAGCCTGCGCTCATGGCGGAACCTCTATGCAACAGTGGAGCCCCGATCTAAAACACCTTGAGGGCGGTTCGCTCTATGGTTCTATGTTGCGCCGTGTTCGGTTGGCGGGTGGCAAAGTGGCGGGGGTTCTCTGGTATCAAGGGGAATCGGATGCGAACCCAACGGATGCACCTCTCTATACCGAACGGATGAAAGCGCTTGTCTCCCATATACGCCGGGATTTTAAAGACCCGCGCCTGCCGTTTTATTATGTGCAGATAGGGCGTTTTGTGACTCCCTCCGAGTGGGGACACATGGATGCGAATGATTGGAACGACATTCAAGAGCAACAGCGCAAGCTGGTGGATGTTATTCCCGGCACTGGCATGGCTACCGCTGTCGATCTCGAACTAGACGACTTGATCCATGTGGGAACCGATGGCTTAAAACGATTGGGCGCTCGGCTTGCCGTGCTCGCTCTCTCTGGAGATCAAGGGGTGCTTGTGGCAGGGGTGCATGTGGAAGGTGACGAGCGTAATCGTATTCGGGTTGTCTTTGACGGCATAGGTGACGAGGGGTTTGAGGACTCTTTGCGTGTCACAGGCTTCTCTATCCACGATCTGAAGGGGTCTCCTCTCCCCGCTATCTATAAGGCGCAAGTGGATGCTGAAAGCCCAACCGATATTCTGTTGGATTTGGTTTCGCCTGTGGGTGAGTGGTGGCAACTGCGCTATGGTTGGGGCTTCGATCCCCCTTGCACTCTCACCGATACCGAGGATAGGGGCATTCCCGTCTTTGGTCCCATGCGTTTGGCATAGAAGACAAAGGAGAGGTTATGCAGATTCAACCAAAGGCGTCCCAGTCCGATTGGTCTTTTCAGGAGCGATTGGCGAAAGTGCGTCTTGTGGCGATGGACGTTGATGGCGTTATGACCGATGGAACCTTGACTTATGACGAGACGGGAAACGAGATGAAGCGTTTTCATGTCATGGATGGGGTTGGGATCACGCTTTTGAGGCTGACAGGTATTCCCGTCGTCTGGATTTCTGGTAGAAAGAGCGAAGCCGTGACTCGGCGTGCTGCCGAACTCAAAGTGGTCTCGGTCTATGAAGCCGCGAGAGATAAGCGTGTCGCGCTACAGCAGGTACGGGATCAGTTTGGGCTTCTGGTTGAGGAGACGGCTTTCATCGCGGACGATCTGAACGATCTGCTTGCTTTTGAGGCGGTGGGGGTACGCTTTGCCGTTGCAAACGCCTCCCCCGAAGTCAAGGCAAGTGCCGATGCCGTGACGGAGCATTATGGGGGAAATGGAGCGGTGCGCGAGGTGTGTGAGAAGATACTGGACGCGTGGGGCGCACGTCAGACCGCCATTGACCGCTATCTGGAGATGCTTCGGCAAGAGCAGAGCAGTTCCGGGCAGTAGGGTGGTACAAAAAGCCTCATGGGGCTTTGCTTCTAATCAACCGAAAGTATTCGGAGACTCTACTCGTAAATGAACACCGTCGTTAAGAAAACGCGCCGTTGGTTATGGATTCTCTGTTTCTGTCTGGTACTGTGTACCATTAGCCCTGCTATATGGACATCGATTTTGCATAAGCCGGGCAAAGTGGACTTTTGGCTTTACCATACAAAATATGACAGTATTGTTCGAACGATGAAGGCACAACTCACTCACCCAAGCGAGGCAAGCACAAAACAACTCATTGAGGGTTGTGAGGTGTGTGGGACACGTTCTGAAGACGGCAAATACACAATTACGATTAAGACGTGCGATTGGGGACATCTTGGTATGTTTGGCTACCTGTATGCAGATGCCCCGCCTGCCTCAAAGAATGATCCCTATTCCGACATTGATGCGCCCGGTGAGCTATGGATGAAGGGTGACAGACTTAACAATAACTGGTGGACTGTCTATAATAACCTCAACTGAAACGGCAATCCATTAAGCTCACCTTTGCAGACTATTGATCCTCTTTTTACTGAGACGTGCGCCATCTTGCTTTTCCGTTTTGCTGAAAAGTGCATGGGCAGCTCTCCATAAATATCAAAGAGTGTTGAGCAAAGGTAATTACTCAGCCCTCACTCCGTCCTTTGGAAACCCCTCTCCCGATTCGGGAGAAGGGCTTGTTAGCTGCCTTTTACTTCTCATTGATACCCTGAAAGAGGGCAGAAGAGGACGGAAGCGCTACGGTGAAGTCCCTCTCCCAAACTTGGGAGAGGGAGGTTCCGACAGGCAGGGTGAGGGCTATCAACTTCACTCTACCGAAGCCTGAGTAGTTACGAGCAGATCATGGTTTTAGGCGATCAAGTCCCGAATGGGAACCCCTTTTTCTGTGATCGAAATAGGACGCCCCACAGGAGTCATTAAGGTCTTAGAGGGGTTTATGCCCAAGAGAGTTGCCACCGTCGCGAAAAGATTGGGAACGGTGACAGGGTTCTCTACCACCTTGCTTCCTGTTTCATCTGTGCCTCCATAGATGATCCCCTTACGAACCCCACCGCCCGCCAACACCGCGTTCCACGCTTGTGGGTAGTGATCGCGCCCCTCGTTTGCATTGATTTTTGGAGTGCGCCCAAACTCTCCCATCCAAATGACCAGTGTGCTATCAAGAAGATCGCGCTCTTTCAAATCACGAATGAGCGTCGCCATTCCAGGATCGACACCGCCAAGAATTTTCTTGGTTCGGCTAAAGTTGTCTTTGTGGGTATCCCAACCATCTTGAACCACCTCAACAAAGCGAACTCCCGACTCGACCAAGCGACGTGCAATGAGGCAACCCCGCCCAAAGTTATTCTCCCCATATGCCTGTCGTACCGTTTGCGGCTCCGCATTGATGTCAAACGCCTTCAAGCGTGGTGAACGCATCATCTGAACCGCTTTCGAGTAGACTTCGCGACGCCCTTGAACCTTCGCATCGCCCGTCTCGCGATGAAATTGCTCTTCCATTTGACTGAGGGCATTACGCCTCATATCGAAACGTTCCATCGTCACATTCCGCGCATAGCCGACGTTCTGCGGGGGCTGAGTGGGGTTTTGAACAACAAACGGGGCATACTGTACCCCCAAGAAGCCTGCGCCGATACTGGGACCACTAATGCTGACAAAGTTGGGCAAATCCGATTTGGGAGAGCCAAGCTCGGCATTTACCCACGCACCAAGCGAGGGATGTGCTATTGTTGGGTTGGGAGCATAGCCCGTGTGCATAAGATATTGGGCGCGTTGGTGGTTCCCCTCTTTACTGGTCATGCCTCGTAGAATGGCAAGTTCACTTGCTATCTCTGCCACCTGAGCAAACCCTTCCGCGATCTCTATCCCATTCACGTTCGTCTTGATGGAGGTAGTACTCCCTCCCGTGCGTGTGCCAGATTTGGGATCGAACGTCTCCAAGTGGCTGGGACCCCCATTCATCCAGAGCAGAATACAGGATTTGGGCTTCGTTGGGCGAGAAGTGCTTTGTGCTGTGGCACGGAGCGGGGTGAGGCACTCTGCCATAAGCACACTGAAAAGGCTTCCCAAGCCCATCTGGAGAACCCCTCTACGGTTCATGCTACTGTTCCAAAGATCAATGGGACCAGAACAGGTCTTCTCATTGCCCTCTAGTATCAAGTTTTGCGTTGTTTTCACCAGGCTATCCTCTCTGTTTCTCTCTGTTTAATGATTAAAAATGAACTCACTGGAATTCAATAGCACCCAAAACAGGTCTTCAAACGCCTGCTGTTTTGGAGTTGTGGAGCTATCCAAACGCGTACCCAAGCGTGAGAAAGGGTCTCCTCCTCTGCGTTTCTGTCCACCTTCTGTACTTGTAGAGGTGAGAGAAAGCTCACGTGGAGCATTCAAAAACTGCACCCAACGTTGTGATTCCCCTTTTGCGGGGAGGCGAGAGAGCGTTCGCAAGTACAAAGCCTCCACTTTCTGAGCATCCGTGTTCGGTAATGCCAGGATTTCGGCGAGGGCGGTTCCTGGCAAAGGGGAAACACTACTGTTGAGCAGATTGCCATTCAATAGCATGAGTGCTTGCGGAATCGTACCTTCATAGTCCTTCTGTTCCGCCTCCTCATCCACGTCAAAGAGGAAGGTAAACTGCTTTTGAAGGCTTGCTTTCAGCATAGGGAGACGCTCTCCGGCGATCTGTTCCAAAAGTGGCTCCATATTGGTTGCCGAGACCAAGAGTTCCAAGAGAACCTCTGGCTTCAGAGGCTTGACCCGATACCGTTCCCAAAGAGCGTTGGTACTATCGCTTACCTTCGCGGGCTGTGAGGAGAGTTGGTACACTTGCGTTGAGCATATAAGCCGAACCAACGTTTTAATGTCGTTGCCGTGAAGCTTGAAGTCCTCCGCGAGTAGGCTGAGGAGTTCTGGCATGACGGCAGGATTTGAATCTCGAAAGTCATCGATAGGATTGACAAAGCCCCTGCCTAGAAAGTGCGCCCAGAGTCGATTGACTATCGCTTTGGCAAACCACGGGTTTTCTGGGGCGGTAATCCAACGCGCTATCGCCTCTCTGGGATTGGCTACCTGTGTGAGGTCGGTTCCGTCTAATGTGGCAGGCAGTGCGGCGAGGTACTCCATGCGCCCATTCTGCTTCAGGCGTTCCTGCATACGAGGGGCAATACGAAGAGGGGCGGCGTTGTCCTGCAAATCGACCCGACGGATTCCCTTGACATCCTGCTTCTTGTCCACAAGTTGCACCCGCGTCCGCATAAAGCAGGCGGTGAAGCGTCGGAAATCCTCTTGTTTCCATTTTTCACTCTTATGATCGTGGCACTGAGCGCATTGAATCTGCACTCCCAGGAAGAGCCGGGAAACCGCTCCAGAGTAGTCCGCAGGAGTCTGTTGGTATTTGAGGCTCCAGTTTACTGCCCCATTGACACCCGCGCCAGAGGCTTTTGTGGCTCCACTCGGCTCCATAGCCTCCATTTGCATAGAGTTTGTTGCCGATGCAAGATAGGAGCCACCGAGACTGTTTACGCCGCTAGCAGTGAGCAGTTCATAGACGAAGCGATCATAAGATGCGTTCTTGGTTATCTGTTTTGAGAGCCATTGTCGAAATGCCGAACGGTCCACCACCGCTTGGCGCACCTGTCTTCCCAAAAGAACATCGTCCCAATAATTCACCCAATAGAGGCTATAGCGGGGACTATTGAGGAGTTTTTCAACAGCTGCCGCCCGTTTGTAGGGTGTTTTGTCTGCGAGGAAAGCACGAACCTCTGTAGGGGAGGGGAGAGTTCCCGTAATATCGAGATAGATTCGGCGTAGGTAATGGGCATCATCAACCGGAGGCGCAGGAATAATGCCTCGCTTCTTCCATTCAGCACGCATAAGGTGATCGATGCGGGCAGTGCTCAATTCCGATTGGGCGCGAACAGAGAGAGGTGAGTATAACGCCATGAAGAGGCTGAACACGACAGATACGATTTTTGGCAGGTGCATCACTTTTCCTCGGTGTTGTAATTAGGAGTTTGTTTGGGATATTACATGATTCGGTCGTTATGACGTAGATTCTTTGGAAGAGTTCAATAATGTGGAGAGTTTGATGCCAGATAGGGTGATCCTATTTGCAAGAGTTCGCATGAGACACCACAAAAAACAAATAAATAGAAATAAAACGAAAAACAGCGAAATATATTTACAATTCACTAAACTTTTTAGTAAACATACCGTATAATAATATACGAGTAGTTCGATCAGGGTAAATCGTCGTTGCGAAGCAATAACGTTATTCCCATACGTCCACACTGACACTGTGGGCGTTCTTTTTGAATAATACTATTATCCATGATTCAAAGCGAAGCCCCCTCACTAAACGAGGGGGCTTCGCTTTTATTATTAGTTTTAGGGACGATTTTGTTTTAGTTTCGTTTTACTAGCCTCTTTTGGTGGGCTTGTCTTGCGAAACTGGAGGCTTACCGAATTGATGCAGTAGCGCAGACCTGTCGGCTTTGGTCCATCGTCAAACACATGACCCAAATGCCCTCCGCATCGGCTACAGACCACTTCTGTCCGAACGCTACCGTAACTGGTATCCACGTTTTCCTTTATCGCGCTCTTTTTTGCTGGTTGCCAATAGCTGGGCCACCCTGTACCGGAATCGAACTTGTGGGTAGAGCTGAAGAGAAGCAGACCAC
>CAMCUQ010000036.1 GCA_945878775.1 Chthonomonas calidirosea | reverse complement strand
CAGAGTGCCGATGGTATGAGATAGAGTATTGTGCTGAGGAGCGGACCCAATAGGGGAATCGGGATCAGACTCGGCAAATTAAAGAGTAAGAGGAGCCAGAAACCCCAGGATGCCGACTGCATGGCATTGCGGGCATTTTTGCCTTTGCACCTTTGTGAGATACGGGAGCAACTCCAACCCCCAAGAATGGGAACAACCACAAATAGCCAAAACATCGTTCCAAACCCTCCCTTTCCTATTCTATACGACTATACGTATCGCAGTGAGCTTTGGTGTCATTTGTCGAAAGAATGTCGTTAGATTATTTTGCAAACAGACCTCTATTTCCTGCTTGGCTTCTGCGTCTAAATAGAGGAGAATCGATTTACTTTGCCGTATAACCAAGGTAGAAAATTCGTGTGGAGGTGACATTATGGTCATTTGGCATAGGTTGAGAGCCGCCCTCGTTGCGGGGCTATTGGTTTTGGTCTTCGGTTGTTCTACAAGCTCTAGTACACATCCCATCATTTCAACAACGGTGGCAGGCTCGACGGATTCGGGAACAGCAGATGGCGATCTTGCCAGTGCTCGTTTCAACAATCCTGTGAATGTTGTGAATGATCGTCAAGGGAATACCTATGTGGCAGATTTTGACAATGGGCGCGTTCGGAAAATCGATAGGTCTGGATTGGTCTCAACGGTTATCAATCAAGCCAATTTCCGTAAGCCATTTGGACTCGCTTTCACCTCTGCAGGTGACCTTTATGTCCAAACTGATGATGACGATGCCCTTAACCATTCTGGCACGTCGGGAACGATATGGAAAGTGGCACTCAGCACAAGCCAAGCTACGGTTGTGGTGAGAGGAGTTGGGCGTCCCCGTGGACTGCTGGCACTCTCTGATGGAAGGTTGGTTCTTGCCGATCTCACTCACCACACCATCAGTATCTTGGACCCTGCCACCGGAGTTATCACGCTTCTCGCTGGGAAGGCGGACACTACAGGCTTTGTCAACGCGAAGGGAGTGAATGCCCGCTTCAACCGTCCCTATGGACTTTCGCTTGCTAACAATGGCGATATTATCGTTGCGGACGCGAACAACCATTGTATTCGCCGAGTGACTATGACAGGAGATGTGACCACGGTTGCAGGATCGTCTGGGACTTCTGGATACCAAGATGGACAGGGAACTGCTGCACTCTTCAATGCGCCTCAAGATGTCGCGACGGATGTGCGTGGGAATATCTATGTTGCCGACTGTGGGAATCACCGTTTCCGCAAAATCGATTCACTTGGGAACGTCTCCACAATAGCGGGAGATGGCTCTGCGGGATATAAAGACGGCGCTGCACTCAATATGGAATTCTTTGCTATGGAGGGTATGGATATTACGTCGGATGGCTCCGCCCTCATCATAGCAGATGGAACTGGGGGCGAGAACGTTCCCTTCCACCATGTGCGAAGATTGACTCTTCCCTAGCTATGTTGCTCCTTTCCCCTCTCTCCTCACCAAAAAAAGTGAGGAGAGAGGACACTCTCTGCCGACAATGGTTTTAACATAAACTTTGCGGCAGAAGTGTCCTGCATGGACCTTCGTGTTTCAGGAGGAAAGGAGAACCCCTTGAAGGGTAAAATTGCGCTAATCAATCTTCTCAGCACAGGGGCAGGGATAGGGATTGTCCTGCTCTCAATGTATGCGTTGACCGATGGACCCAGAGGTTGGGCTGCTGCCCACGCGATGGGCTGGATTATCTGGGTAGTCGATATTTCTGCGGTCTGTATCGCGGGACTCATGCGCTTGGCAGGTATCTACTACTGGCAGAACGAAATCGCACGAGAGGAACATCAATCCCAATTAGAGCGCACAATCCAACAGTCGCAACACCTAGAGCAGGAGAACGAACTGCTCTGTGAGCAACTGGAGGAGTTGGAGGCGCAGATTAGTAATATGGAGCAGGAGGGGTTTGCGCCACAAGCACTGGAAGAGGCACGTGAGAGGGCAGAACGCCTGAAACATGAAAACACAGAGCTGCGTGAATCTTTAGATGTTCTTGCGCGTACCAATAGCGAGCTGGAAGCACGCCTCATGACCTTCGAGACGCGATTTATAGAGTCGGATGCCGCACTCGCCAAAGCACTTGCCCGCATAGCCGAGCTGGAACGAGTTCAGGTTTCTGCTTCCGTTGCACATCCTACTACAACAAGCCCACGCAGTGTGCAAGCCGCTCTCTCTCTCGTTCAACAGTTAGAGCAAGAGAATATGGAACTTGCTGATCAGGTGAGACTGCTGGAAGAACAGCATAGCCAATCCCAGACCTCGCTTCATCGTTCTGTTGTAGACTTGAAAGAGAAGAATCGAGACCTGCAAACCCAAGTGGAGCAAGTCAGCCAAAAGGAGAAGCAGCCTGCCATGATGCCTCTCTCGGAGCGACTAGTCGAGACCCTTCTGCACGAGATCGAAAATGTGCTGACGAATCTGCCAAACAGAATCGCAGCAGAGAGTGCTTCACAAGATGCTCTAGAACTGGTGCTTGCCGAGTCTGAAAGCAGAGTGGAACAGAGT
This sequence comes from Chthonomonas calidirosea, assembly GCA_945878775.1. Classification (GTDB taxonomy): domain Bacteria; phylum Armatimonadota; class Chthonomonadetes; order Chthonomonadales; family Chthonomonadaceae; genus CAIJLM01. Next base: position 22,080 of record CAMCUQ010000036.1, on the reverse strand, counting down.
GAAGAGTCTCAATTGGCGGTCGTTTCCGCTCAAAACCAAGAGCAAACATCAGAGGCACTAGAAGAAGATGAGGACCTCATTTATCTCAATGCAGAGGATTGGCGTCGCCCTTCTCGCCCTGTCGCCCGACGCATTGGGGGAGGACGTCCTGCCCGTCGGCTAGTACGACGCTAAGTCTGCCTCAAAACAACACGCAAATCAAGCCTCCACTACCCGATATGGGCAGGGAGGCTTGATTTATTTTATAGTTCATGGCAACTTCTACTGTTGTACACAACCCTCTGGGTAGGCTCCTACTACCGCGCCTGTCTCTCGTTCCACAAAGACCATCACCGCGCTCCCCGCTCTCACTTCGCAGGTGAAGTGCGCCTTCTCAAACGTCACCGTTACGCTCTCTGTCGCGCTTCCCTCACTGTAAACTAAGAAGAGTAGTGATCTACGGTACTCCATTCTTCGTACTGTAATGCCTTGTGGATACTGAGGCTGTATGGCGACACCAGACAACTCGCAGGCATAGCGATAGAGGTCTAGGAGTGCATCGTTCTCGGAGAGTTCAAGAGGAAGACCCGTGTAGAGAACTCTCCCTTGTCCGTAAGGCAGAACCAGGACTTCATTATGTGTCCTGCCAGTCGAGTCGATCACGTTCTGCTTCTCAAGCCTTTGGAGTTTATCCCCCCCAAAGACTCCTTGGGTTTGTATCTCTCCAATGATAAGAGGCTCATGGCGGAGTAGGGTTTCAAACTCGGTGTGGAGGGTGGGAGCCAACTGTTTGAACCGAGACAGAGGACGCATATACGGATCACGCAGAGGTCCCGTAACCAAGAGGGTGGCACCCTGTTCCACTGCGTTCAGCACTGCTTCCCAACACCGAGAATCTAAGCCATTGGGTGAGGGAAGCACTATTAAGCGAGGAGTGCCAAGATGCTCGGTGAAATACTCGCTGACGGCACGAGTGGGAACCCCAAGGCGCGATTCAAGAGTTCTCACTGCAATTCGGGACACTCTATCTCCCATCCCACGAGTCGAGAAGGTAGCCGAATGCGGAATAATGAGGCAAACCTCCTCCAACTCGCGGTCTTGGAATCGCGCGGAATGGGTCTCAACAAATTTTGCGATACCTCGAAATACCTCTAACTCCGGCTTCTCAGTTCCATCGGCACGATGAAAACCTATGCCGACCTCATTATCAGAATCCATGTAGATGTTCGTGTTCCAAAGCCACTGAATTGCGCCAGCACCTCCGCCAGCAAAAGCGAGTGCCAGCTTACGGCTTAGTAGGCGTGCGGCGTCCTCTGGGGTACGCCAATGCGTTCCATCCACCTTCTCATAGAACATGATGCCCGTCTCTTGAGACACGTTTGGCTTATGAGGAGGCTTCGTTATGATTGAGTCCCAAAGCAGGTCATCGTTTTGCCACCACGTATGATTCGCCGTGAAATCTACGGAATCGGCATAGAAGTGGGTATTCGGGCGATCCCAGATTCCCCCTTCATCCTGCCCCACCGTTATGAGTTGAAGCGGGTTGCCGTTTGCTCGCACCGTAGATGCCATTGCCCTTGCCCAGTCCGCAAAGACTCTTTGGGCAAAGAGCCGAAAGGTAAGAGCGCGGAGAGGGTGTGTTCCCTGATGAATATGCTCATCTTGGAAGTCACCTAGGGAAGGCAGGGCAATGGGGTCATTGCCAGAGAGCCGCCACCTCTCTCGCCACACGTCTTCCGAGGAGAGGGCATTCTGCTCCTTCTGAGAGAATTCTGCCTCTTGCTCTTTTAACCAATGTTGCCATGCCTGCTGTTCATGAGCATCGTAGTTTGGGCGCATGGACCAGACACGCGCTGGAGAGGTTGCGGAGGGTTCATTGATGAAGTCCCAACTGAGATCGGGAACATGGGCAAACCGTTGCGTAAATGCGGCGATTAGCTCTTGTTGGGCTTGAATGGCGCGTGGATCGAGATAGGGGTTTTCTCCGCCCCACTCTTCGGGCCAGAACGCAAAGAAATTGAACGTAATCGGAATATCGTACTTTCGTGCTGTGAGCAAAAATGCAGTGAAGGCACGGAGAATTCCTTCATCGACGACACCCGGATCGAGCATGACACGCTTCCATGCTGTCCAGAAGCCTGTTCTAACCCAATTCACTCCTGCTCGCTTCATCGCGGCAAAATCATTCTCCCATACAGAAGGGTTCGGCTCAAACAGAAACTTGCGGTGCTTATCGCCCGACATATAGGTAGTACCCATAATGGGGTATGCCTTGCCATCGCGCTCAAAGTAGTCTCGGTTCAGCGTGAAGGGGCTTGCGGAGGTGAGCAGGGCTTCATCATAGACCCAGAATCCTGTCTCCTTCGTGATTTGAACGGAATGCTCTGTTTGAAGTTGCAGTTGAACGGCATAGTAGCCCGGTGTCGCCTCGTTCGGTGCTAAGGCTAAGGAAATTCGGTAATGCGTGGGGTGAGGGGCAAGCTGCACCGCTTGTTGAACGGTCTGTAGAGTCTCTCCCTTGGAGTTTTTGAGTGTAATATGGAGTGTCCCCGCTCCTGTGCGATGAGACCCCATGAGCCGTACCAACAAAGAGGGCTGTTCTCCCGAATAGATGCAAGCAAACGTGGGGCGCACATCAAGCTCATTGGCTCCTTCGAGGGCATGAACCGCGAGGCGTCGTAAAAGGTTCACATCCAGTGCTTCCGTCAATTCTGCATTCACAAAGACCCAACGTCCTCCTGCAAAGCGTCCGCGCAAGCGATCCACGGAGATGATGGGGGCGGCGAGCGGTCTGTCGTCCTGACGTGCAGAGAGAAGAGTTTCGATGTTGGCATCACGGGAACCCCCGGTACCATGCTCCCAATGGAAGTCCTTCATGTCTGTGAAGCGCACTTGTAACGACCACCAGCGTGCATAAGAGGGGACAGGCAGCCCCTCCCCACTCTCTTTCCATGCACCTGACCAGTGATGCTCTACTATATCCGGCTTTATAATGGGGAATGCCTGATTGATCAAGAGCTGTTTGGAATAGCCTGTCTGTGCCACTTCGATGAACCAGCCACCCTCTTTGGTGGCACGCACAGGGTGGAGCAGAGGCGCACCTCCCAAATTGAGCCAACAGCCTCCCCTATTTGCGAAACCATAAAAAGCGTTCCATAGCGATTTTGGAAATGCGGAGCCGTAGGGGTTCACAAAAAGTGCTTCTGTGTTCATGAGGGCTTTTTCCATCTCTATTATCGAGAGGAATTGGACGGGGTCTCCACTTGTGCCGAGCGGAAGTAAGCTCTCCATAGATACGGCACAGGTATCCACGAAAGGGAAGCCCTCTTCCCACAGGACAAAAATAGTCAAGATAGTTCTCCTAAGGCTTGCGCTTTCGGGATGTATCTGTGAAATCCCTTGACAAGACGCAATGAATTCAATATAATCGCAGGTAGGTACAGAATGACGAGGTAATTATGGCACTGGACATCGAAAGCCTGAAGCAGATTAATCTTTTTGAGGGGTTAGCTCCCGATATGCTACAGTATGTGGCAGAGCGCGCCCGTCAGCGCACCTATCGTGCCGATGAGATAATCGTACATCAGGACGATCCCGGTGAGACATTCTATATTGTTTTGGTAGGGACTGTCAAGATTTCTTCCACTCTTCCCGATGGTAATGAAGTATTTTTGGCACTACTGGCTTCAGGCGACACTTTTGGAGAGATGAGCCTTATCGATACCGGCGGACGCTCTGCCGATGTCGCCACACAAGAGGAGACGACACTTGTCTCTTTTTCGCGCTCTGTATTCGACTACCTCCTCGATGGCTCTTCCATTTTCTCCCGTAACCTGATGCGAATCTTGGCGCGGCGTCTGAGGCTCGCCAATGTGCGTATTCAGGCACACTGTACCCTGGATGTATACGGGTTAGTGGCACGCCAGATACTCGAATTCGCCGACCTTTATGGGAATGAACTCCCTAACGGCGACAGACTTATCCCCATTCGACTCACACAGGGGAATATGGCGGAACTGGTAGGAGCCTCACGGGAGCGGGTCAACCAGGTCATGGTTGCCTATCGACAAAAGGGACTCATCTCTGTAGACTCGCGCTACCATATCACTGTCCATAAGCCCGGAGAGCTCCGTAAGCGATGCCAGTGAGCCTTCTCTGTCAGGCTGTCTAAGTCCACCTTCACCATGCCCTATTGGTATGCCTCTTGCGTTAATCAGGGTTTGTCCGTTAGGTTGGAGTTGAAGGGCAAAACATTCTCTGTAATGGGTATTTCCTACTCGAATGGACTTTGCATAGAGGGAGGTTTAGAGGAGGGTATCCCAATGCTGTAATACACCGAAGTTGTTTTTTAGCGTGGCTTTGGTAAGGAACTATTCTCCATGCGACCTACACGGCTTTTCTGGCACATCCTTGTCCTGTGTCTACTGGGCAAGGCAACTCCTGCCCCCGCACAACAACAGATCGATCCCCGCGCACCAAGCACCTTTGCATTTCTCCATATTTCGGACATTAGACAGAACATCACCGGAAGCCTTCAGCCTCTCAAAAGCCTAGCAACTGCCACCTACAATATGCCCATTCGCCCCTCGTTTGTTGTCGCGACAGGCAGTGCCACTGCAACCGGCAGACTGGCAGAATATGATCGGCTAAAACAGCAATTGGCTCCCTTCACAGAGGCAAAGATAGATTTTCATTTTCTCCCCGGCAGTCAGGATACCCGCTGGGTTCCCGACGGCAAGAGGATGTTTGCTCAGCAGTTTGGAAAGACGTACCGCTCGTTCGATTTTGAGGGAGTCCACTTCATCCTTATGGACTCTACAGTGCGACTATCTCAATGGGCGCATCTGGATCGTACTGAGATCGAATGGTTGGGCAAAGACCTCAAGCGCGTTCGAGCAGAGACCCCTGTTTTTCTCTTTTTTAGTCATCCTGTGGGGCGTGAGACTGCACAGTCGCGCCCTCTCGATAACGAATACGACCTCTTCCCTCTCCTCAAAGAGAAGAACGTGATAGCCATTTTTACGAGCAACGAGGATAGCGATACAACCTGGCACACGCACGGTATTACTACGCTTACGCTACGTCCCATCGAAGCTGGCTCGTATCACAGAGTGATCGTTTCGCCCGTTATGGTGACCATCGAAAGAATCACGAACGAGAATCCCAAGCCCACCATCGTTGCCCAAATAGCCGTTAAAGGCAATAGGGCGCGTTCTAGGATGCGGGCTGGCTGGAACGACCCAGATGTTCCCTACCTTGCGCGAAGGCGTCCTGCGGCGGTGCTTGAACCCCGTGCCTTTGAGGATACCACAGAGGGCGAACTAGGCGAATATCGAATCGATAGTGGCGCGTGGCAGCCCTTGGTCCGTGGTGCCAGAGACATCTGGACAGAGGCATTCACTACCAAAAATATCCCTATTGGGATGCATACCGCCACGGTGAAGATAACCACAAATAACCGTTTCGTGTTGGAAGACGAACTGATCTTTGAGGTTGAGAGACGCAACAATGAGCCATCACGACGCTGGGCAGTCGATCTCAAAGAATCGATTCAATCGTCACCCGTTCTGAGCCAAAACCGGCTGTTTGCGTCTTGTCTTGATGGTAGAATCTATGCCCTTGACCGTGCCAATGGGAAAACCAAATGGAGCTATAAGACGGAGGGCGAAATCGTCGGCTCTCCCTGTATTGAAGGCGACACCGTGTATGTGGGCTCCACAGACGGGAATCTCTATGCCATTGAAGCAGAGAATGGACGCCTGCGCTGGAAATTCGATGCCGGAACTCCTCTTGTTGCGACCCCTATTGTGACGAAAGGAATCGTTTGTATTGGAGGAGACGGGCGAATATTTGGAGTGAATCAGGAGACAGGCGTAAAAGCGTGGATGTGCGTGGCACAGGGCTTTTTCCAATCGCGTCCCTGCACCGACGGGGTGAACTTCTATCTCGGCGGCTGGGACAACGCACTGTATGCAATCGATGCTCTCACTGGAAACCAAGCTTGGAAAACGACGCTTGGCTTGGAGTTGACGGGGCAGCCCGCATTCAAAAACTCTCCCTCCATCTCCTCTCCAGAAACGGCACAAGGGCGCATCTATATTTGCACGAACGACGGCTTTCTGCACGCCTGTGAAGCGAATAGCGGTAAAGAGATTTGGAAAATACGCCCTGTTGGTGCGGGGGATAGCTTCTCTTACTCATCCCCGACAGTGAGAAATGGAGTGCTCTATTTGGCGAGCCTCGCGGGTACTATCTATGCTCTCGATGCCGTCACTGGCAAAGCCCAGTGGTCTATGCCCACTCAGCAACCCATCTATGAATCGTCTGTTTGTCTCGCACCGGATGGAAACTCTCTTGCCGTTATTGGAGTGAGGGGGAAAGTCTCTGTACTCGATACCCGCACAGGCAAGAGCCTTTGGCTCTATGAGCTAGGTCCCGGCAATGTGCTTTCCACCCCAGCGTATGATGGCAAAATTGTCTATACAACGACAATGGCGAACGACGTTCAGGCGTTGAACGCGCCGGGGGAGGGGATTACCATCCTGCAGGACAAGCCTCAAAACCGCAACTGACTCGCCGCCGCAATATCTACAAGCCATGTCACTGTACCCTGCGTGGGAGAGATACCCTGCGCGGGGTATCTCTCCGGCTGATATTCACCCTCTAAAACGTGTGCAAGTGCCTCTGCTTTGTCCTCCCCCGCCACCAGAAAAAGCACCTGCTTCGCGAGGTTCAAGAGGGGGTAGCTGAACGTCATGCGAGGAACAAACGGGTTCAAGCCCGGCTCTGCCGGAATAACCCACCGATCTTGTTCCATGAGTGATGCTTTGCCAGGGAAGAGGGAGGCACAATGCCCGTCGGAACCCATACCAAGTAGAACAAGGTCGAATGCGGGGCTGGGGAAGCCTTCAAAATGCGCCCTAATCTGTCGCTCATAGGCGCGGGAAGCACTTTGGAGATCGATTTCTTCTGCCGGTAGCCGATAGACTTGGCTTGCGGGTATAGGCACGCGCGAAACAAGGTTTTCGTATGCCATAAAAAAATTACTCTCTTGGTTAGAGGGCGATACGGCGCGTTCATCCCCAAAATAGAGGTGAACCCGATCCCAGTTCACGCTACGAATAAACTCCGGTGTTCCCAGTAGCCGGTAGAGCAAAGCCGGAGTACTCCCTCCCGCCAACACGACGCGAAACGGAGCATTGGGTTCTCGGTGGCTGAGCCCCACAAAGCGAAAAGCGGCATCACGACTGAGAGAATTCTTGTCGGGGAAGACAATAACCTCGGTGGAAGAGCGTATAGGCATAGCGAAAAAATCTCCCAAAAAGAATCTTTAGATACAAAGAGGAGTCTTTGCACACAATGGAGAAAGGCAACAGTGTGTGATATGAGGTCAAAAACATAACACGTGAGGAGACTATAATATGGCGAAACCAACCGTTGCCATTAGCGTCGATTGTGCTTGTGCACAATAGGGACGCTGCTACATTCCCGAAGTTGTGAAGGTTGCCGAGGAGTATACACTCCCCCTTACTTGGTTACTCGATGTGCAAGAACATGACCCCATGACGAATGTCAGATTGTACCATAACGAATACCTCCACCGTATCCCCTCTTGGCACGAAATTGGACTCCACCTCGCTTTTGATGCAAGTCGCACGAATACTGTTCAACGGGGCGACCTCATTCGCGTAGGAAAAGACATTCTCAAACAGTTTTCCATTAAGCCCACCGCCTTTCGGGCAGGCAACGGCGACCTTGAGCCGGACGATCTCAAGGCGTTGGAAGACATCGGTATTCTGGTGGACGCGACGCTTGGTTCCTATACGGCACGTCCTACGGATGCGCCCTCAAAGCCCTATCATCCCGCCTACGAACACCTTCACCGAGAGGGTAGTGCGAAGATCATTGTCGCTCCCATTGCCCACAATAACGGGGTGAGGGGCTATTTGGACGAGGGCTTTGATCGCCTCAAAGGGGTTATCGACGCACAACTCGCCGTAAGCGAATATCTTGGGCTTGGGCTATCCGATACAGTCTCGAATGGAGACACCCTTCGTAAGACAGTCGTGTACCTCAAATCGCAGTGGGCGCGGTTTGTCACCTTGACACAATTGGTTTCGGAGTTGTAGACTGTAGAGCATGGGAACAGTCGCCTTTTTCCTCATTAGGGAGAAAGGCGACCTCTACAAGGTGACAGTTGGCTGTACCTACACAAGAAGGAGAGAATTCTTTGGCTGAAAGTCGGATCGCGGTTATTACAGGGGCGAGTAGTGGAATAGGCGCAGCAACGGCTGTTTCCCTTCATGCTTTGGGCTTTAAGGTCATTCTAGGCGCACGGCGTGTGCCTCTACTGCAAGAATTGGCGGAGGGATTAGAGGGAGCGGAATACTATCCACTGGACGTGACCAATGAGGAAAGCGTTCAGGCGTTCTGCGCCCGTATACCAGAGGCACATATCCTCATCAATAATGCAGGAGGGGCTTGGGGACTTGAGCGTATCGCCGATTCCATTGATGAAAAATGGGAGTGGATGTTCGATGCTAACGTCATGGGACTCATGAGAATGACTCGCGCCCTCCTTCCAAAACTAGAAGCTTCGGGTGCAGGGCATATCGTGAATATCGGCAGTGTGGCAGGGCGCGAGCCCTATGTTGGTGGGGCAGGCTACAACGCCGTGAAGTTCGCCGTTCGAGCCATTACACAAGTCATGCGCCTTGAACTCGTCGGGAAGCCCATTCGTATCACCGAAGTTTCTCCGGGTATGACCGAAACGGAATTTAGCCTTGTGCGTTTTGATGGGGATGTTGCCCGCGCCAACAAAGTCTACGAAGGGCTTCAGCCTCTTACCGCTGAAGATATTGCAGATTGTATTCAATGGGTTGTGACGCGCCCTTCCCACGTCAATATCGATGAGATGGTGGTCAAGCCACTTGCACAGGCATCTGTCTCTGTAGTTGCACGAAAACCTCAACCATGACCTGGACGCAACGCAACCAAAATCTCTATGACGCCGTAAAAACATCTGCCGCGTGGCAAGAGAGACCCGATTTAGGTATGATTGCCATTCGTGGGGTGGATCGTTTCACATGGCTTCAAGGGATGGTGAGCAACGATATTCGAGAACTAGAGCGGGGAACTCCCGCTCTACAAGCCTATATTTTGAACCCCAAAGGCTATGTGTTGGCAGAGGTCACCATCATCTCTCTGCCTGCCCCTGATCCTTTTCTTGTACTTCTGCTTGATAATGGGAGCCTCTTTTCTGTGCTGGAACTCTTTGATCGGTATCTCATTATGGAGGACGTGGAACTTGAGGATTTGAGCGGTTCGTTTGCGTGTATCTTTGTTCATGGAAAAGAGTACACCCCACAGCATGAGGCGGGGAGTTGGTTCCCAATCAATGTGACGGGTAGCGGAGGGTGGGGCTTTGTCGCGGCGCGGGAGATCATTGGCATCTGGTGCAAGGAACTCGACCGCAGAGGTATTCCAAAACTGAGTGAGGACGTGGCGGAGGTGCTACGCATTGAGGCGGGAACACCCGTCTATCCGCATGAACTGAACTCACAGGTTATCGCTATGGAGGCGAACAACGCCGCCTCACACATCAGTTTCACTAAGGGTTGCTATGTCGGTCAGGAGATCATCGCCAGAATAGATAGCCGAGGACATACCAATCGCACCCTCGCAGGTTTCACCTTTCCCACGAATGCCCTCATACTTCCCAATTCGCGACTCTTGAACCCGGAAACAGGCAAAGAGGTGGGCTTGCTAACGAGCGTCGTTCCGTTCGCTCCGGCTTTTGGGGCAGGAATGGCTTTGGGGTATCTCCGGCATGAGCTTTGCGAACCCGGAACCGTGGTTCAAGACGAAACGGGGCAACCTCTCACGGTAGTCGCATTTCCTCGGTCTCCGAAATAACGCGCCCTAATGGCATACGAAGAGGCAACGGGAGAGATTACAACCTAGGGGGTTGTTTTGGGAGGTACATAGCGGACGAGTTCATCCATAAAGTTCTCTATCAGTTGTTCGTGTGCCTCCATCCAGTCGGTCAAGAGAAACTCCTTTTTCCCGATCTTCGTGAGGGGATGAAGGACCTCTACAGGCTCTTGAAGCACCCGTTTTCCGTCTGCGAGATAGAGCGAAAACCCCCCTTTGGCGCGAACGTGTGCGCTCTCATAATAGAATCCCAAACCCGACGCGTACAAGGCTCCGTTCGTTCGACGTGGCTCGTCGAGCACCAACAACAAAATTGCGTCTGCCTTCAATTGCCGTGTCAACTTTGCCAGCATCTCACTCTCGCCTTGAGGGAACTTAGTGTTCTTGATTTTGCCTCCGCTTTGAAATAGCTTTTGGGGAGTCATATCCAGAGCTTTGAACGCCTCCTTCACCTGCTCTTGCGTCACCATCGCCAGGGATGTTCGTTTTTGTAGACGTGAGGGCAAATGCTCCTCCATCTTTGCCTCGATTTTATGCAGGTATTCTAGATAGGTTTGCCTCTGCCTCTCCTGTTCCGCGGTTGGGGGAGGGGAGGGGGGACGGGGTTTCGTTTTGCCCGCTTTGGGAGGCTCTTCACCAAGCAGTGTACTTGTACCGAAGAACGGTGCAACGACAACGACACGCTTTACGGACGCCAACATACTCCGCTTCTCTTCCGTCGATTGCGCCGAGCTACTGCTTATGGGTAATGGCACAAGGCAAAGGGCGACTGCCCCTCTCAAGAGGAGAATGGGAAGTTTCCTTTGGTTTGCGCCCCAATTCGTGCTCTGCATGCTACTCTCCTGTTGCTGAAGGTTCCGGTTTTGGCGTACAATAGAACCACACATATAGTATACCAATAGTTGCCTCATTGCAAAAAGGAATCGATCTCAATGTCCCTGCTTCCTCTTGTTTGTGCCATACTCTGTACACTCTATCCCAATGTGCTTCCAAAGGAGAAAGTTGTGTCCTTGCGACCACCTGCCGTGCCTCTCATCACCCACGATCCCTACTTCAGCATATGGTCAACACAAGACCACCTCACGCAAGACTGGACACGCCACTGGACTGGTGCCGTGAATGCAATGGGGGGAATGCTTCATATCGACGGACACTCCTATCGCTTTCTTGCCCCACAGCCTAGCTTCGTGCCCGCAATGGAGCAGAAGGGTCTTGCAGTACTCCCTACGCGCACAATCTATACCTTTCAAGCCGTTGGGATACAACTTACCCTCACTTTTATGACGCCACTGCTACCCGATGATCTGGAGGCGGTCAGTCGTCCTATCACCTATATAACCGCCACCGTGCAGGCGATAGATGGTAAGCCCCATAAAGTGAGCCTCTATTTTGATATATCGGGCGAGAGTGTTGTCAACAGCACCGACCAAGCAGTACAGTGGGGACGCTATCGACTGGATGACTTGGATGCAGTTCGAATGGGGACCCAACAACAACCTGTCCTAGAGAAGGCAGGCGATAATCTACGGATCGACTGGGGGCATCTCTACCTTGTGGCGCACCGTAAAGAGGGGAGCCATCTCGTTATTGCGAGTGATCAGTTGACCCGCGTTGCTTTTGGGCGCACGGGCAAGGTCCTGAATACCGATGATCTTCGTATGCCCCGCCCTGCTAATGATGGGTGGCCCCTCTTAGTTCATACGCAGGAATTGGGAACGATCACCGAGAAACCCATTGCTCACACTTTTATGCTCGCCTATGACGATGGGTTCTCGATAGAGTACTTCTACCGAAAGTTGCGCCCCTATTGGCGAAGGAATGGCGCGGAGATCGATGAGGCTTTGCAGGTTGCTGCCAAACAACAGAGTGCGATTGAGGCGCGTTGTATAAAATTTGACGCAGAACTTATGCAAGACCTTCGTAAAATTGGGGGAGAGCAATATGCCCAGATAGGTGCTCTTGCCTATCGGCAGTGTCTCGCTGCGCATAAGCTGGTTGTGGATGCCGATGGAACGCTGCTTCTTTTTTCTAAAGAGAACTTCAGCAATGGGTGTATTGGAACCGTTGATGTTACGTACCCCTCCGCGCCCTTCTTCCTGCTCTTTAATCCCAAACTCCTCCGCGCAATGATCACTCCTATTTTGAACTATGCTTCCTCTGAGCGTTGGCGTTTTCCCTTCGCACCACACGATTTAGGAACCTATCCCAAAGCGAACGGGCAGGTCTATGGGGGAGGAGAGCGAACCGAAGAGGATCAGATGCCTGTGGAAGAGTGTGGAAATATGCTCATTCTTGTGGCAGCTTTGGCGAAAGCGGAGGGGAGTGCCGAGTATGCCCACACGCATTGGAAGACTCTCACCACTTGGGCAAAGTACCTCAAAGAGAAGGGGCTAGACCCCGATAACCAGCTCTGCACCGACGACTTTGCAGGACACCTCGCGCACAACACGAACCTTTCTCTCAAGGCGATTATGGCACTTGGAGGATATGCCCAACTGTGTGCTCTACAGGGCTTGACGAAGGAGGCGCAAGAGTACCACCAAGTTGCGCTGGATATGGCTCATAAATGGGTCTCTATGGCGGAAGAGGGGGATCATTATCGCCTCGCCTTTGATCGCCCAAACACTTGGAGCCAAAAATACAACCTCGTTTGGGACAAACTGCTCGGAATGAACCTCTTTCCTGCGGAAATAGCACGCAAAGAGATAGCCTACTACAAGACCAAGCAAAACCGCTATGGGCTTCCCCTAGATAACCGTAAAGAGTATACCAAGCTGGACTGGATTGTCTGGACGGCTACCATGACCGAGAGCCGTGCCGATTTTGAGGCGTTTATTGAGCCTGTCCATCGGTTCTTGAATGAAACTCCTAGCCGCGTTGCTATGTCCGATTGGTACTGGACTCAAGACGCGAAGCAGGTAGGTTTTCAGGCGCGGTCGGTTGTGGGAGGGGTGTTCATTCCGTTTCTTGCCCATCCCGAACTCTGGAAGCGATGGCTCCCGTCTCAAAATAGGTAGAGGGGAAGCCCTTTAGAACGCATCGTGCGCCGTTTGTTGCTGCAATCTTCATGGGAAATAGCAAAGATAATACTTACAAACTGTGGCAGGGGCTTGCCTGCGCTATTGCGTTGATGGGGGGGCTTATCTCCCCCACAGCCGCTTTTGCCCAACCCCCCCCGCCAACTGTTGAGACACAGTCCAACGCAACTCCACCCGCTCCTGCTACACTGGAAGGGAAGGGGATTCCTACCCCTGCGGAGGCGGCAGGGGGACAGACACCTACGGGTAAGCCTGAACTGGTTTTTGAGGCGGATGAGGAAAACTTCTTTCACCCCAACGGGGATATTCGAGGGAGTGGAAATGTGAAAGTGACCTATCCAGGTGTCACAATCACCGCCGATAGAGTCCAGGGAAACCTAAACCGGGAGGTGACCTTCACGGGGCACGCCAAACTGGTTGCCAAAGGCTCAACAACCTTTGCGGACTCGATTCACTTCTACCCCCGTATTCGCGCCTATCGGCTCGAGAACCCGCGAGGAATATTAGAGCCTTCCTTCTTTCGAGATCAGATTCTTCAGCCTGTCTTCCTCAAAGGGGGCAGTGTTTTTGGTGACAAGACGGGCTATATTCGCACGCAAAGCTCCAATGCTACCACCTGTGAAATGCTCGATCCGCACTATGAACTCCGTGTGCGCTCTGGCGAACTTATTCCAAACGATAAACTGATCCTGCGTCGTGTTGCTATCCACTTTTTTGGACACCGCCTCTTTGTCGTGCCCCTCATTGTTATACCGCTCAATAGAGAACAGCAACGTCGCCCCCGCACAGACTACCTTCCAGAATTTGGACGCAATCTTCAGGAGGGCTATTACGCCCGTTTCCCCTACGTCTTTGCGATAGGCTCCACGGCGGCGACCCTCTTGCGTATCGATCTCACCCAGTTGCGTGGTCCTGGATACCGCATTGAGCAAGAGTATCTTGCGGGATCACAGAGGAGTGGCTATGACACCTCGTCCGCGAACAGCAATAATGGAGGGTTTAACTTTACCGGAGGAGGGAATCAAGGTAACTATATAAGCGCATCAGGATACGGTTCGACAGGCGCTCTGCCCCGGCTTGGGAACGGGTTAGGTCCCGCCAGTGGGGGGCTTTTTGCCATGCAAGGTTACTTAAGAGACGGTTTTGATCGCAATTTTTCCACAAGCCTGCGCCATCAGCAGGGCATTGGAAGCAACAATAATATCATTTTTAGCTCTGAATTTCAGAACAACAGTTTTTTCACCTTCTCTGATCAGTCCAACTTCACAAACCGCTTTGGCTTCACCCATTCCGATACTGCACATGGGGTCATGGCAGATTTTTCGGTAAATACCTCCAAGACGGCTTCCTCTGGGTTTACTACCGATCAACTCACCGCGAACCTTAAGCAGTCTTTCTCTGGTGGCTCCTATAACTCTACCCGAACGAGCCTTTCCTACAGCTTTGACTTCTCAAAATATCAAAGCCTCTCCAATGGTATCACAAACCAGAACACACGCTTGAATTCTCAACTGCAATACAATCAGACCGGGAGAGATTACACCTTTGGAATTCAAGCAAATAAGAGCATGCCGATTGGGATGCAGAGTGGAAATGGAGGTTTTGGAACCCTAGAGAGGTTGCCAGAGATCACTTTTCTGAGCGATTCCTCCAACTATCGTGGTGGACTATTAAAACGCTTGCCTCTGCGGTTTGAGATGGGATACGGTCAGTTTTCCGAGCCAGGCAGCCAAACTCAGTCGGATCGTTTCCTCATGGCTTTGAATATGCAAGACGTGCAGGTCATGCGGGGGCGTACCGAGATGACGATGGGTGGTGGCTTTGAGCAGAGAGTCTATGGCGATTCAGCGGCGCAATATATCCTTAGAAACTCGATGCGTTTGAGGCAACATTTTGGGGGGCGGTCGGGGTTTGATATCGGGTATCAGTATCAGGAGCCTGCTGGAGGCACACCGTTTTTATTCGACACCTTTAGCCGAATGCACTTTCTTTCTGCCGAAGGGGGATATTTGAGCGATAACCACTTTCAGTTGACCATGAGAGCTGGATACGATTTCTTGGGGACCTCTAGTCTTCGTCCATGGCAGTCGGTTTCAGGGCGCATGATGTGGCGTCCTAATCCGCATACCCGCTTCGATGTTCTCGCCACCTTCGATCCCAATACGGGTAAGTTCTTCTCGTTGACGAAGAGTCTGCGCCTACGGGGGCGCCAGAACTTTGGAATGGACTTAGTGGCACGCTATGATCCAACGCAGGGAAAATACAGTCAGCTCAATAGTCAGTTCGACGTGCCACTTGGTAAGGGATGGCGTGTCGCTGGTATTCTGCGCTACAATGGGTTTCGGGGGCGGTTGGAAAGCACAAACCTACAAGTTATAAAGGCGTGGGACTGCATGGAGGTGAGCCTAACCTACGTAGATACCCCGCTTGCATTTGTGAACAGCCAGCAGTTCTACGTCTCGTTCCGAATCACGGCACTGCCGTTCAATCGTCGAATGAGTACGGGACCTGCTGGAGATGCTATTGGAACGGGGCTTGGTGAGTTCTACTAAAAGGGCTTCATGAATGAGACGCACCCTTTTTTAAAACCGCATCGATCCCTTAGGTTTTAGGGCAGAGGTAGCGCAAAGGCTATGTACTTTCCGCCCTTCGGATCATTTGGGCGACCTTTGCTTCCCTCCGCACACACCACGATGAATTGACGCCCCCCAGAGGAGTAAACCGCAGGCGTGGCATTTGCGGAGAACGGGAGCGTGGTTTCCCAAAGCAGTTTGCCTGTGGCTTTATCGAATGCTCGAAGCTTGCGGTCGTAGTTCGTTGCGGCAATGAAGACGAGCCCTCCTGCGGTGACAACAGGTCCACCGTAGCTCTCACTCCCTGTGTCCTTCAGACCTTTCTCCGCCAGTTCTGGATATTCGCCGAAGGGAATACTCCAGGCGAATTTGCCCGTATCGAGGTTAATTGCATTGAGAGTACCCCAGGGGGGTGCGACCGCTGGATAGCCGTCGGGATCCAGAAATTTATGATAACCTGTAAATCGATAATCTAGGGTTACGGCTGCGGGCTCATCCGATTGGATTTCTTTGCTCTCCCCGCTCAGGATATACTCGGACACCGCCTTAACCTCCGCATCGGAAAGGCTCGGAAACCCAGGCATGCGCCCTGCACCTTGGCGAGTGATCTTGGTTATCGCTGCAATGTCCCACTTTGGCCCCATGTTTAGCAACTTCGGCAACTGGGGTGGGGAGCCAGTAAGAGTATCGCCATGACAGTTGGCGCAGTTCTGGAGGTAAAGCTGTCGCGCCGATTTGACGTTATTGTTTTTGGCAAGGCTCGATGTCCATGCCATCTCATTCGCGTTCACGTAGAGTAGCCCTGTTTCGGGGTCATAAGCGGGACCACCCCATTCCGCTCCACCGTCGAATCCGGGGAAGATGAGCGTCTCCTGATCGGCACGGAATGGCACAAACGGAGTACCACCGTGGAACGTTCGGAAACGCTCAACCGCCCAGCGGTGCGCCTCTGGAGTCCGATTAGTCAAAATATCTTCCGACAGAACCTGACGGGAAAACGGGGCGGGCTTCGTGGGGAGGGGCTGGGTTTTTGCCGCCACCTCGCCCGGCACGTCGCTCTTGGGATACTTCCGATATGCGATGGGAAAGAGTGGCTTGCCGTTCCTGCGCTCGAAGACGTAAACATGACCCGATTTGGTGGTTTGTGCTACGGCGTCCACCCACCTCCGACCGCGTTTTACCCGCACGAGAGCGGGGGGCGATGGAAAATCACGATCCCATATGTCGTGTTTGACGGCTTGGAAATGCCAGACACGCTTACCCGTATTCGCGTCTAGTGCTAGGAGCGTGTTCGCGAAGAGGTTATCGCCAACGCGATCTGCCCCATAAAAATCACTTGCAGCCGATCCCGTTGGCACGAAAACGAGTCCACGAACAGCATCCACGGTCATTCCTGCCCAGTTGTTTGCCGAACCGGAGACCTTCCACGCGTATTTGGGCCAGGTCTTATATCCCCACTCGCCCGGACGCGGAATGGTGTGAAACGACCAGCGCAACTGTCCCGTCCGCACGTCATATGCACGAACATCACCGGGTGTCGCCGGTAGCCCCTCGGATGTCCTACCGCCGACGATCAGCAGGTCTTTGTAGATGACACCCGGAGTTGTCAGAATGAGAGACTGTTTTGCCGGATCGCGTCCCAGATTTTCTCGCAGATCGATCCTCCCATTCGTGCCGAAGCTTGAGATAGGTTTGCCCGTCGCAGCGTCTAAAGCATAGACCCAGTGCTGAACCGCTGTGAATAAACGTCGCTCGTTCCCCTCTTTCCAATAAGCGACTCCCCGGTTCGCTCCACGCCCATTGATGCCGGACTCGAAGCGCCATATCTGCTTTCCTGTTGCGGCGTCCAATGCCACCACATTATGATACGGTGTGATCGCGAAGAGAACTCCCTCTACAACGAATGGCTGAGATTGGGTGCCACCCGGTCCCTCACCGGAATCATAGGTCCAAGCCACCTGTAGTTTAGAGACATTCGAGCGGTTTATCTGACTGAGGCTTGAATAACGGGTGCCATCAGGCACACCACCATAGTGTGACCAGTCGGTCTGGCTCTCTGCCTGTTGCTGTGCTACTACAGGAGGGGAGCCAAAGCCCGCAATGGCTGTTAAGAAGACCGCGCTGAACACGACTGCCGGCATCCCTTTGTACACTTTCATCGGTGGAACCTTTCTGGAGAGGAGAGTTTCTAAGGGGATAATTCAATGAGAACAGGGCTAACTCATTAATCCCTTGTGTAACTTTTTGTGGCTCATGCTAGACACAAAATGATCTTGATACAGCCTATCCGCACTGGTATCCTTGCAGCAATTCTTGCCCCAAGCCATCACGCGATAATGTCTTTGACGACGTCACCCGCGACATCGGTCAGCCGATAGTTTCGCCCATTAAAGAAATAGGTCAACTTCCGGTGGTCGAGTCCCATCAATCCCAAGATGGTGGCGTGAAGGTCATTTACACTCACGCGATTGACGGCGGCTTTATGTCCAATTTCGTCTGTGGCTCCGTAATGAGTGCCGCCTTTCACTCCGCCTCCCGCCATCCATGTGGTAAATGCGTGGGGGTTATGGTCTCGCCCTGTTCCCCCCTTCTGCACTAGGGGAAGACGCCCAAACTCACCACACCAGACAATGAGAGTTGAATCGAGTAAACCTCGCTGTTTCAGATCGGTAAGCAAGGCGGCAATGGGCTTATCGGTCTCACCAGCAAAGCCGCTATGGTTATCCTTGATGTTGGTATGTCCATCCCAACTCCTCTCATTCTCCTCACCACCACTGTAAATCTGCACGAAGCGGACGCCACGTTCCACCATTCTCCGTGCCGTGAGGCACTGCTTTGCGAAATGGGCACACCTTTTATCGTCGAGCCCATACAGAGAGCGGATAGACTGTGGCTCCTTCTCAATATCGAGAGCTTCGGGAGCCGCCATCTGCATACGATATGCCAATTCGAAGCTTTCGATCCGTGCCGCCAACTGTGGGTCTTCCGCGTTTTGATGTAAGTGGCGACGGTTCAACTTCGCAAGTGTGTCCAATTGGGCACGCTGGCGATGGTCGCTCATATTTTCGGCGCGTTCGAGGTTATTGATGGGGGCACCTTGTGCGTTTAGAGCCGTTCCCTGATAGACTCCTGGCAGGAATCCAGAACCCCAGTTCTGTGCGTAGCCTTTGGGGAGACCGCGTCCCAGTGTGTCGTACATGACGACAAAGGCGGGTAGATTTTGGCTGACAGAACCCAGACCGTAGGTCATCCACGCACCCACGCTCGGAAAGCCCATACGGTTCATGCCAGTATTGATTTGAAACAGCGCGGGCGAATGGTTATTGGTCTCTGTAAAGCAGGAGTGAAGAAATGCCATCTCATCCACGTGCTGCGCCAAGTTCGGAAAAATCTCCGATACCCAGGTTCCAGATTTTCCATGCTGAGCGAATTTGAACGGTGACTTCATGAGCGGTCCAACCTGATCTGTGAAGAAACCTGTGTCCTTGTCAAAGCCCTTCAGCTCTTGCCCATCATGCTTCTCCAGTTCTGGCTTATAATCCCATGTATCCACTTGGCTTGGTCCGCCATTCATAAAGAGCCAGATGACGCTTTTTGCCTTGACTTTGAAGTGGCTTGGGCGTGGCGACATTGGGTTGAGTGTCGCTACGTTGCCCCCTTGTTTTGAGGATTGCGCCAACGCTCTTTCCTGATCCAGGAGAGTGGAGAGGGCAAGTAATCCAAAGCCGGAGCCTGTCAGGCTCAGAAAATCCCGCCGAGTCTTGTAGAGAGGGCTAGGAGACGCGATAAGATGAGTTTCTGTTTTCATTGAGCGGGGCTTTCATTCCACAAATACGAACTCATTCAGACTCAGCAGAATCTGACAAAGATCAGTGAGAGCATTTCCTTCCGAGTCGGGCAGGTTATCGGCGTGATAGGAGGCGGACTGCTGTTCCAGAAAGGCGCGTGCATCGGCGGTTTCGGAAGCAGAGGGCGGTCTTCCTAGCGCAAGACGATAAGCGCGATCCACATTTGTTGTCGTGGCGTGCTTATCGCTCGCTATTAGGCGTCGCGCAAAGGCTTGAGCGGAGTCACGCACATACCTATTGTTCAAAAGGTAGAGTGATTGTGGCGCGACAGTGGTGGTTTGGCGTGTAGCGATGCTCTGGAGCGCATTCGGCGCGTCAAAAAGAGCCATGGTGGGAATGAGCTTGCTCCGTTTTACAAAGAAATAGAGGCTCCGTCGTTTCATGCTCTCATCGAGTGTACCAGGACCGTACATTGTCGTATCAAGCAGACCTGCGACATTCAATATTGCATCCCGCAGAACCTCTGCTTCCAGGCGTTGGCGAACCCGCACTCCGAAGAGGTTGTTATCGGGGTCAGATTTGCGCTTTGCTGGGTCTGGAGCGGCGACGGACTGCTTATAAGTGGCACTTAACAGAATTTGCCGATGGAGCGACTTCAGGCGCCAGCCATTGCGGATGAGTTCCGATGCTAGGTAGTCGAGGAGTTCAGGGTGAGAGGGCGCTGCACCTTGTGCACCAAAGTCCGAAGGCGTCGTTACGATTCCGCGCCCGATATGGTGTTGCCACAGTCGATTGACTATAACCCGCGCCAAGAGGTGTCCTGCGCCCTTCTCTGTGTCGGTTAGCCAGTTTGCCAATGAGCGACGATGCCAGGGGGTGCGACTCTCCTTTGGTGGCGGGGTTATCCAGTGCTTCTCAGCGTCTGGCATCCGCATTAGTGCCTGAAGAAAGCCCTGCGTGGCGACCTCACCCTTGTTGTTGGGATCGCCGCGCCGCAGAATGTACGTCTGTTCCAGAAAGTCCCCGCCCTGTGTGTGTGTACGAATAGCGGATACTCCCTCGCTGCAAATCATCGCTTTCTGAAGCGTTGGCTTCGGCTCACTAGCAAGATGTTCCTGAACACGGCGATCCAACGTTTTCCATTCCGTGTCGATGGTTCGGAACCAAGGCAACAACATAGCGCGATCCTCTGCTGTCAAGTTCTCGCCTCTCTCCAACGCCAGCCTAGCATTATCAATACGTTCAAGGCGAGAGAGAGCGTCAAAGGCGACTTCCTTGGGCAAAGTGCTTAAAGAGAGGCGTAGTCGCCCGATACTATGTCCCGTGTTGGTGTCGAATTTTAGAGTGAAGGTTAGTTTCACGCCGCCCTTTAGGTCGAGGGGAGTCTCCAGCGCAAAGACCGCTGCATGATCTTTGCCAAACTGTGGGTCTACTGCCCAACCCGACTTCGGGTCTTTATCGATTGCGGCGGTAACCGGCAACCCTTGTTGCTCAAAGGTAGCTCGTGCCCCACGCAAATGAAGGTCGAACGGGTTCCCTTTCCCATCAAGCGATGTGGCGGTTACACGAAGATCGCTGAGGGCGAAATTACCGTTGCCAGCACGTCCAGGACCGCCTCTCACGAAGGATGGATGGGAGAGTGCTTCAATACGAATCGCGGTGATGGGTCTCTGTTGGGTCGTCACTGTGATCGTGTAGGACTCCGCATCGGGGTTTTTGCCACTGGCAAGCAGAGACCCATCCGGTTGCGAGATTAGCTTCGCCCCGCCTTTGGACTTCGCCTCTGTGATAGCAAGAATGTGCCATCCGGGCTTTTGTGCGTCTGTCTCAGGACGTTTCAGCCATGCCACCAGATTCTCTGGCAATCTCTCCTTTTCATAGTACGCTAATGCCGTAGTGAGTGGCGCGTGGTCGCGGTCGAAATCGGTCTTCGCTTTCTGATAACCCTCTGGGTCCAGATCGATGTCCATGTCACTACGAACGGTTTTGGTAAATGTGGAGAGCATCCGGTAGTAGTCACGTGTTGGGATGGGGTCGAATTTATGGTCATGACAGCGGGCGCACCCTAATGTTAGCCCAAGAAACGTGGTGCTAGTCACGGAGAGCATATCATCAAGTTCGTCGTAACGCTCTTTTTCCACTTGGTTTTTGGTGATCTGTGTCGCATGCGTTCCCGCGCCTAAGAAGCCCGTTGCCATGAGTGCTAGCGGGTTCTTCGGCTCGAACTCGTCGCCCGCGACCTGCCAGCGCACGAACTGATCGTAAGGCATATCGGAGTTTAATGCTTTAATGACAAAATCACGGTAGGTATAGGCATAAGGGCGGTCATAGTCTTGTTCGTAGCCATGGCTTTCGGCGAATCGTGCGAGATCAAGCCAATGACGCCCCCAGCGTTCGCCATAGTGCGGGTTTGCGAGCAGGCTATCTATCAGGTGGGCATAGGCATCTGGGCGTTTATCGGCAACAAACGCTTCGACCTCTTCCGGGCTTGGCGGTAAGCCTAGTATATCGAAAAAGACACGGCGTATGAGGCGACGGCGGTCGGCAGAGGGGTTTGGGCGAAGCCCCTTCGCCTCTAGTTTTGCAAGAATAAAGTTATCGAGTGGTGCGAGCGACCAATTTGCATCTTTGACTTTTGGCGATGTGGTCTTTTTGAGAGGTTGGAAAGCCCACCATTGCTTTCCCCGTGCTATGTCAATGACTCGAGGCTTGTTCGTAGGAGCGGCATTTTCACGCGGATCGGGTGCCCCCATCTTCACCCATTCAATG
>CAMCUQ010000035.1 GCA_945878775.1 Chthonomonas calidirosea | reverse complement strand
AGACAGAACAGACTGCAAACTCACCAAAAAGGGTAGAATATCGGGCATGGGCTGAGGAGTTCCTCCGTTGCGGTTTGGTCACTTTAACGGTACTCCATAAGCCCTCTTTCTTGTTACAAAACCCCGATTTTTTGGCGAAGGTATTGAATAAATCAAAGGTATTATGCCCGCACGAATTGCACTACAGGCAGGTGACATTGTAATATCTTGCACCTTATGCTCTCCTGTTACGTCTTACTAAACCATAAGGAGAATGCGTTGAATCGCGCTAAACTTCGCAAGCAGACACTCCCACTAGGAGTACTCACCACGCTCTTACTGGCTCCAACGTTGGCGTCAGCACAACAACCTACCGATGAAAAGGTTGCCCAGTATGAGAAGGCAATCAAATCTCTACAGGAGCAGATAGACCAGCTCAAGCAAGAGGTGGCAAAAGTCAAAGAGGCACAAAAACAGCCTCAGAAGCCCGTGCCCCCCCCACCCGCAGCACCCTCAAAGCCCCGCACCGAGGTCTATGGCTTTATTCAGAGCCAGTACGAAACCACAAGTGGGCAGAACCGTTCTGCGTTTCTTATCCGCCGTGCCCGTATTGGTGTGCGTGGAACCCTCGATCACAACTTCAATTACGCGCTCCTGAACAGTTTTGAGGATGGTGCTAATGCAGGAAACACCGGAGGTCCCATTCGTAACGCTTTCATCGAATATCGTGGCTTCGGACACGCTGCCAGCACCCCCATTCTCCGCTTCGGGCAATTCAAGAACGCCTATAGCCTGGAAGCAATTGAAGACGCCGCTGTCACCCCTTTTGTAGAGCGTGCTATCGCCGTCGAACAACTCGCAGTTGCTCACGAGCGTGATATGGGGCTTGGATTCTATACCCCGGAAAATCCAAACCGCCCCTACTCCTACAATGTCTCCGTGATGAACGGCTCCGGGCGAAACCGTCCCACTCCCACCAGAACAAAGCTCTTCACGGCGCGTTTTCAACTCAACTCTGTTGCCAAACATCCCATCCTTGGGGGAGCCGTGGCATTGGGCTTCAGCACCCGTCAAGGCTCTGTACTGAACCTCAACCGTCCCGCAGGCTCTCAGCAGGAAAATGAGCATTATGGCATCGACTTCGAGTACAAAAATGCCAAGTTCCGTGCGCGATCCGAATACCTTTGGGCAAGAGATGGAGCCAACAACATGGAAGGGTTCTATACCATGGCGGGCTACCGTGTCACCACTCCCATTGAGCTACTCTTCCGCTATGAAGGCTTCAGCCCCAATACCGGTGCCCCCTCCGTCCACAGAACCACCCTCGGAATGACCTACTTCTTCTCGAAGGTTACAGAAGCCTACCTGAACTACGAGTTCGTCGATGGAACTGCACCTTCTGGGCAGAGCAGTGGAGTGCGCCTACGTCTCACCACGCGCTTCCCCTAAACCTCAAGACCATGACGCATGGGGGCATCAAAATGCCCCCTGTGTGTCACGCCGCACGCTTCAAACCCGTATTAGAGTTATAGAGCAACTCAAGGAGGAATTTTACTAAATCCTGCCTAATTACTTTGCACATCACTCTTTCAAAGTCGAGAAGCCCATGCGGAAAAGTTCTGTTCTCCTATCAATTAGCCTCGCGATCCTCCTTGGCGGATGCAAACAAGTCTCCCCCTTTGAGCAAGCCATTAAAGCCGGAAGCCTCACTTCTCAAGGCTATACCGTCCTGCCAGATGCCGACAAAGTACGCTACAAAAACGTCATTTTGCGCGTCCCCTCCGAATGGGGAGGCGCACAGCTTCCACTCGATAAAGGTCCCTACCTCTCTCCGGTCGATAAAGCCATTCACAATGGGGATATTGGACCGCTCATAGGTATCTATAACCAAGCCCTTTTCGAGTTGCAAAACCCCCGCGTAAAAGTCGAATATATCAACTTTGATATGTGGACAGATAACTTCCGTTCCGCTCTCGCCGTCTCCCTCTCCGCAGGGAAAGCTCCTGCCTACTATATAGCCCGTGATCTCCCACAGACCATTGAACAAGGTATGTACGCCGATCTCACCGACATCATGAAGGGCTGGGATCAGTTTCAGAACCAACCGGAAGGCTCCATTCGACAGGGAACCGTCAACGGTAAAATCTACACTCTCGCCGCCAATGAACTGGGGGCTGTTGTCATCCGCTACCGCAAAGACTGGTTTCGAGAAATCGGCGTCTTCAATGAGTATGGAGAGCCGGGTCCCCGTTCCGATTGGACTTGGGACGATTTCCGACGTTATGCTAAGATGCTCACAAAAGATAATCGCAAAGGCTATGCCGGAGCCATCGGAAGCATGAACTACGCAGAGGCATACGGTATCGACTACTACGTTCCAGACCAAACAGAAAAGTATACTTGGCGGTTCAATGGCTCAGACCCGCGCCTACTCCTCGCACTCCAAAGCGTGCGGGACATCTGCCAAAAAGATAAATCTGTGACCACAAGCGTCACCATGGGCTGGACAGAGTGGCACAACGAATTCGACTCCGGGAGAGCAGCAATGATCTCCGGCTTCGCGCCCCATATCCCGCGTGATAGCATTCTCAATCCCACCAAAATGGGCAAGGACAAGCCTTTCCGAGACACCGTCGGTATGGTCACTCTCCCCCTCGGCTCCAATGGCTACAATAGCCTACAGCCCATAACAAACCCTATCGGCTTCGATCCCACCCTCTCCAAAGACCAACTGAGAGCCGCCTTCGAGTGGTGTAAATCTTGGTTCTACGGCGATATGTTTGCCAACCGTATGAGAAATGCCATACTGGAAGCGAAGCTCAAGGGAAAACAGAGCGAAACCTACGTTGAGTATCTCGTTCTGCCCTATAAGCCCAAAGAGAACCTCCTAGACAAACCGCTAGAGCAGGTCTTTCCGCCCGACTATTTGGGCGTCTATAAAGCGCTACGTGCCGCCCACGCGCCCCCTCTCCCGCGCGAATTTGGGCTAGCAGAGCCAGCTATCAACGAACTCAATAAGGCGGTTGTGGCTCTCTACTCCGACGCCATCAATACCAATACCGATCTCAAATCCCTCATCGCCAAACATGGAAACCTGATCAACACGAATCTGCTTCAGTTTGGTGGGAAACAGGATCACGATAAGCTAAAGCGATATATCGAAGCCCGAACCGAGCACTACAAGAAATACCTTCCCAAATACTACGACAAGGAGTGGAAGCAGAAAACCACATCCCTCTATCGTCTTCCGGCAGGCAACTAATGGCAAGTGTAGTACCCCGCAAATCCCATAATCTGCGCTACAAAACCCTCATGGCATGGCTTTTCACCTTGCCTGGTCTTGTTGTTCAACTCGTCTTCGGGTGGCTCCCCGTCCTCTTCGCCTTCGTTGTTGCCTTCCAGCGGTACTACTTTATCAAGGACCCAGAGTACGTCGGTGTCAATAACTTCAAGGAGGTTGTCGCCGATCCGCTCGTCATTACCGCGTTTCAAAACACCTTATGGTTCGCCTTTCTTTCCGTTGGGCTTACCTTCCTCATGCCTATATTCGTCTCCATTCTGCTCATGGAGATGTCACGGCGCACCATTCGTGTGATGATGATTCTGTGGTTCATTCCCGTCGCCTCCACCGCAGGTATCGCCATTTGGAAATATATGTACCACCCCAACTTGGGGCTATTGAATGGAATTCTACGAGGTCTTCACCTTCCAGAGCAGAAGTGGCTTGATGATCCTGTGCTTGCTATGTTCAGTCTTATTCTGCCCGGAATCATTCTCTTTGGACCCGGACTTATCTACATTGCGGCTCTCCAAAATGTACCCGAAGAGCTTTATGAGGCGGCAGAACTCGAAGGCGCAAGCTTCTGGCGCAAAATCTGGAACATCACGCTTCCGCGCCTCCGCCCCATCATCGCCATGATGCTTCTCTTTAGCGTCATAGGCTCCATGCAGGTATTCGAGCTACCTTTCATCATGACAGGAGGAGGTCCCGGCTACGCCACCACCACCGTCGTCATGTATATCTACAGTCTCGCCTTTGGTGCTTATAACTTGGGCAAAGCCACCGCTTTGGCGATAGTTCTTTTCTGCGCCATCATGATTATGGTGGGGTTCCAACGACGCTACTTTCCAGAAAACATCGACGAATCGTCCGAAAACGCACGTTCATAGTACAACGGAGACTCTTAGGAAATGCCACTCATTCCACAGGTAGGCAGACGACGCCCAAAAACCCGCCTCATGCTCCTCGCCATCGCCATCTTTCTTTGGATAGGCGTGCTTCTCCACCTGTTTCCTGTTGCATGGATGATCTCAGCCTCGTTCAAGCCGACCCTTGAAATATTTAATGCCCCCTTTCGGCTGATCCCAAAAGAGCCCAGTGCCGCCTCGTATAAGCTGTTGGCATCCACGGTCAATGCAAACGGTCAATCGCTCAATGTAGATGTTTTCCGCTACCCGCTCCACATCTACCTACAAAACAGCATCAAAATATCGTTTCTCACGCTCCTCTGCCAGCTACCCATTACGGCAATGGCGGCTTATGCGGTCTCAAAACTCCATTCACGCCGCGCCGCAAAATGGCTCTTCTACTTCTTTATGGGAACCCTTATGATCCCTGGGCAGATCGCCATCGTGCCACGCTTCCTACTGCTTTCTCACTTCCCGTGGCCCACCCGTACAGTGCCGGGTATCCCCTTTACCGATCTCTTCTTTCCTTCTTGGTCTTTCATTGGAACCTATTGGGGCATCGTCCTGCCTGCAGCGTTTAGTGCTTTCAACTTCCTCCTCTTCAAAGGCTTTTTCGATACCCTCCCCACCGAACTGATCGAAGCCGCCCGAATCGATGGAGCCAGCGAACTCACCACTCTTCGCGCTATCATGCTTCCGCTTGCCCGTCCCGTCATCGCTGTCACGGGTTACTTCACCTTCACCGGCGCATGGAACGACTTCTTGGGACCCTGGATTATCCTGATGAGCGAACAACAGAAGTGGCCCCTCTCTGTCGCGCTCTACAAACTCCAATGGGCACTCACCAGTTGGCAACCCTCGCAGGGCGCTATGGACCCCGCTTTGCAGACTCTTATCTCGTCTGGAGTCGGTTATAATGCCCTCATGGCACTCGCCGTCGTCGAATCCATCCCTATATTTATCGCCTTCCTCATCTTCCGGGAGCAACTGATGAAAGGTATCCAGATCGCAGGTCTCAAGGGCTAACTCGTATAGGGAGGCGTGATCATGATAGACCCAGAATGGCACCCAACAAAAGAGTATAGCGGTGCCAAGTATCGTCAGTACTGCCACCAACATCCAAAAGTAATTGTGTTTTATTCCATTGGTTGGTGTATAGGATTGAATATTTTAGGGTCTTTGACTGATGGAAATGCACCACCGGACGCAAATCCACACACTCTAACATCACTAATTGTTGTATCCATTGTGCTCGCCATGATCCTTGGGGGGGGTTGTGCATCTTGTGCTTTTGTTTGTCAGAACATCTGTTGTTTACTGCACTAAGGAGGGAATAAGACACAGTAATGATATGCGGCTCTTCTATCACCCTTACTACTTTACATGGTTTGAGACTTGGGAACGGAGCAATACACAATTTAAGACTTGGAAATGGAGCAATACACAATTTAAGGGTTGGAGATGGAGTAATATCTCCTATGCACAGTTTCAAACCGAAGAGCTTTTCGGTCAAGACTATTCTGTTCTCTCACTCTATAACGCAGATGGATCGCTCATCGTTTCCCTTGGGCTAAACCCTAAAGAGCTTCCTCAAGAGAAGACCGAGATAGCACTTCGTGCCTACAAAGTCGAAATACGGACTGCCGATATGGGGCAAAATGGAACCACCACTCACCTCAAACAACTCTGAGAATCAAGTGCTACTGTTCGGTTCAATGCGAAGCGCGAATCTCTCTGCCTGCTTCCTGCGTATCACTTGCCTCTTTAACATGCCGTGGTCAGAACTAGATAGGGACGCTGTTCGCTTTGGTGTCATGGACTCGAACCTAGAAACCAATGTGTGGTTTGAATACCCCACCTCGAATATGTTATTCAAATTGGCATACAGTCTTGACCAAAGCAGCATCCACTTGCAAATCAAACTCCCGGCGGAGTTGAGAGACAAAATGCAAGCCACTCTCCGCATACTGCAGTATTACCAGCCAGAGCAGGAGTGTTTCGGACTCGCCCCCCTCATTGAAGAGGTATTTGACAACCCTTTGCCTAAATGGGAAACAGGCGTAGATTTCAGAGAACTCCAAGAATATCAAGGGGAGACAGAAGAGGCGTTGCGTTTTTATTCCGGGCGACACTGGAAAGAGCTGATTCAGCATTGCGAACTACCCTGCAATTTTGCGGGGCTTTACTTCATTCCAGACGAGGCACGCCTATTCTTCTTTCCTGCCTACCTACACTGTGCCTTAAAGCATAAAGACGTTGATGTTTTGTACACAGCACACAGTTGCACTAACCACAGGGCAACACCCTTCACAGTATCACAACGTATACTTACCGACTTTGCGAGGGATATAATCGAAGAACACCGAGAAGAGATTAGACCGCTTCAGTTTCATGTCCATAAAAATATGTGGGGGTTCGAGTGGGATAAGAAACAATAACCCCAAATAGCCAAGAGAAAAGAGCTTCTTACAGAGGAGAGGCAATACTCGCATGACAGAAGAAGAAAATATCACAGAACTCTTAGAGCGTACTCGCCACGAGATTACGAGAATGTTCGGCGAGCTTGATGAGCTATCAGGCACAATGGAGAAGCAGATTCAAGAGCACACAGAGATGAGTTTTGCAGTATTGTTAGTTACTGCACTCAAAACCGAGAGCGATACACTCTGCCTAGACGCCATTCCCGACGAAATGATGTGCGTTCGTTATCTTCGGGAACAAAGTGCCTGTGGCGAAATTGTGATACCCTTCAAAAAAGCATTTTGGGATCACTGCTTAGATTCAAATGGGCATCTGATTATTCACTGGATGTTAGAATCTCCTGAAGGCAAACGGCACACTCGCATTCACAGCCAATTGAACAGCGAGGCTACCATGCAGATAACCATCGAACGGGTAATATCGTAAGCCCCTCTGCCTCTCAATACTCAGCGTCATTCGTAAGAACACTATGGCAAAAGACCTCCAACAACTGAAGGAAGAGATTCGGCTCCGCACAGACATACTCGACGTGATCGGGCAGTATACCACCCTGAAACGCGCCGGAAAGAACTGGAAAGGACTCTGCCCCTTCCATAACGACCGTAACCCCTCCTTCAACGTAGTTCCCGAAAAGCAAATATACAGATGCTTTTCGTGTGGAGAAGGGGGCGACCTCTTTACCTTCATCCAAAAAAAGGAGAACCTCGGCTTTATAGAGGCAATGGAGTATCTTGCGCGGCGTGCAGGTATCGCCTTCGATTGGGAACACAGTGCCCCCGAAAACAAGAGCGAAAAAGAGGAGATGCTCGCCCTCAATGCTCTCGCCATCACCTACTACAAAGAGAAACTCTCGATAAGCCCCGAAGCGAAAGAGTACCTTGCCAACCGCGCTATCCTCAAATCCACCCAAGAGCAATTTGAGATCGGCTACGCACCCCCCGACTGGGAAGGCTTAACCTTCTACCTCCAAAAAAAGAAGACAGACCTCTCTATGGCGGTTAAAGCGGGACTCATCAAAGCCCGCCAACCCGCAGGGCAGGGCTTCTATGACGCCTTCCGTCATCGGCTCATGTTCCCCATCCACGATCTCAATATGCGCCCTATCGCGTTCGGTGGGCGTGCTATGGGAGACGATCCCGCCAAGTATATCAACTCCGAACAAACCCCTCTCTTCGACAAGAGCCGCACCCTCTACGGTCTATGCTTTGCCCGCAAGCACCTCTCCGAAAAGAAGAACCCCGTCATGGTGGAGGGCTACATCGACGTCATCACCGCGCATCAGGCAGGCTTTACTCAGTGCGTTGCAACCCTTGGAACCTCCATGACCGAAGAGCATGGTCGCCTTCTCGCCCGTTATAGCCCCCGTGTTCTCGTCTGTTACGACGGCGACTCTGCCGGAATTAAAGCTACGCTTCGCGCCGCAGGGGTTTGGGAGTCATTGGGTATTGAGAATGCAGAAGTCAGAATAGCCCGCCTCCCCCCCGATGAGGACCCCGATTCCGTTCTGAAACGGGGCGACACCAGCCTCTTCCAAAAGGCACTGGACGAAGCCATTACCCGTATCGAGTTTCAGATCGCCCTCGCGCTCAAAGACTGCGATCTCGAATCCTCAGACGGCAGGGGCGACGCCCTCAAGGAGATACTCCCCCTTCTTGCCACCGTCCGAAGCCCCATCGAAAGAGACCGCTATATCCAACGCTACGCCTATCTGCATCCCGCCTACGCATTTAGCCTTGGACGTGCCGTCACTCAGATCTCTCAAGAAGTAGAACACGCGACGAAAACGGCACGCCCAAACCTCTCCGCACGCGAACAAGGCTATCCGCTCACAGAGCAAACCAACGGCGCACCGCTCCGCCAAATCCCAAACCCAAACACAAGTTGGAATCCTCAAAAAGGCAATAAGGACTGGAAGGGCAAACGAAACGAGACGAAGCAGATACTTACGGACTACTCCATACCAACCGGAGTCATGCCAACCCGAACCCGCTCCCAGAAGGCAGAAGAGCATCTTCTACGTGCCCTCTTTACCAGCGAATGGCGCACCTCTCTCCTTGCCAAACTCGTGCCGGAAGACCTCGTGACGGAAAACGGACGCTTGCTACTGGCAGAGATCGCACGAACCCCTGCCGATGCCGCCACAGGAGAGATCGATCCCCTAGACCTACTCCAGCGCATTACAGCGCAAGAAGAGGGGGGAGAAATCGAAGAAGACCCCTACAACGAAGAGATCGATCTGCTCTATCTGCCGGGCAATTTGCCCCCAAAAACCAACACAAAAAAATTATCCCTCTACTTACAGGAATTATTGGAGGAATCCCCCTATGGAATCGCGAATGACCCTGTAACACAAGCCTCTGTGGATGACTGTTTGACGCAAATACGACGCCATCGGCTCGACCGAGAAATGCGCGAATTGCTACAACAACTTCAAACCGCACAGCACCTTTCAGATGCAGAACGCGCTCACATTCAGCGTCTCTATCATCAGAAGATGTGCGAACTACGTGGAACACCCGCCACGGAGACCACCTAGTCTCCTCTTGGGTGCAACACAGGCATTGGAAGACACAAAAGGAGAGGTATCAGCGTGGGTATTACCAACGTCAGTACAAGTGGCAATGGCGAGACGGTTCATCTACGACACCTTATCGATCAAGGCAAAGAACGCGGGTTTCTCACCTTCGACGAGATTCATGACAAACTCGGACAGGATGATCCAGACCCGACTCCGTCCGACGATTTGCTGGAACTCTTTGCACAAGAGGGCATTGAAGTGATCCCTCAAATGGCGAACCATAAGGAGCTTCCCATTCCTCTTGCCATACACGACCTTCCCGTCCAAGCCGCTGTCAAAGAGCCTGAAATCCATCCCGAAGAGGATTTCATCTCTCTGGAAGGGATGCCCCTAGACGACTCGGTACGTATGTGGCTCCGAGAAATCGGAAAGACCCGGCTCCTCACCCTCGAAGAAGAGATATTTCTGGCGAAGTGTATTGAGAGCGAACAAGAAAACCGAAACGTCGCGAAACGTGCCAAAGACACTCTCACGCAAGCAAACCTACGCCTCGTGGTCTCCATTGCAAAACGCTATAGCGGACGCGGTATGTCCTTCCCAGACCTCATCCAAGAGGGCAATATAGGTTTGATTCGCGCCGTAGAGAAGTTTGATTACCGTAAAGGCTATAAGTTTAGCACCTATGCCACATGGTGGATTCGCCAAGCGATCACCCGCGCCATTGCAGACCAGGGGCGCACGATCCGCATCCCTGTTCACATGGTCGAAACCATCAACCGACTCATTAAAACCTCCTCGCACCTCCTTCAAGAAAACGGACGCGAACCCACCCTCGATGAGCTTGCATTCGCTATGCAGATGCCTGTAGAGCGTGTTGCGGAGATCATCCGCATCGCGCCAGAACCCCTCTCCCTAGAGACTCCCATTGGAGAGGAAGAGGATAGCCATCTCGCCGACTTTGTGGAGGATCAAGATGCTCTCTCTCCCGCAGAAGCCGCCTCTCATCGCATACTGCGCGAAAAGATTGAAGACGCCCTCGATAACCTCACTCATCGCGAGCGCGAAGTCCTGATGATGCGCTTCGGCTTGGAAGACGGTTGCCAAAAGACCCTCGAAGAGGTTGGAAGACATTTCCGCGTAACCCGCGAACGTATCCGACAGATTGAGGCAAAAGCCCTTAAGAAGCTTCGTAGCCCCCGCTGTAGCCACCAGCTACGTGCCTGCCTCGAATGGCAATAATCGCCCCATTTCTACCATAAGCCACAAACGAGGGACCGGCGAATCCGCCGCCCTCGTTTTTCATTTTGTCTTACCACTCTGTTATCTGGTTTCCCACTCCTCACCACACCTATAACAAAATATTATGAATTTCATTCCAACGTTTCATTTGAATTATGGGTTGTTTCGGTGTAGAATAGCACTACGGAGGGACTTTGCCCTCGAACTCGTTTCCTAACTGGAGGAGATAGCATGCCCCGAACGATGTTTGAAAAAATATGGAATTCCCATGTTGTACACGCAGAGGAGGGAAAGCCCGCTCTGCTCTATATCGATCTGCATTTGGTGCACGAGGTGACTTCACCGCAGGCGTTCGATGGCTTGCGTCTCGCAGGCAGAAAGGCACGTCGCCCCGATCTCACGATAGCAACCATGGATCACAATGTCCCAACGACAGACAGATCTCTCCCTATCACCGACCTAATCTCAAAATTGCAGATGGAGACACTTGCCAAGAACTGCGAAGAGTTTGACATTACACTCTATGACCTACATCATAAGCGACAGGGCATCGTCCACGTCATAGGTCCTGAGCAGGGCTTGACTCAGCCCGGTATGACTATCGTTTGTGGAGATAGCCATACCAGCACACACGGCGCGTTTGGTGCATTGGCATTTGGGATTGGAACCAGTGAAGTGGAACACGTTCTTGCCACCCAATGCCTCCAACAAAGCCACCCCAAGACGATGGAGATTCGCGTGAATGGAACCCTCGGCGAAGGCGTGACAGCAAAAGATGTTATCCTCGCCATTATTGGGAAGATCGGCACAGATGGCGCAACAGGCTATGTGATCGAGTATACAGGTGACGTAATTCGTGCTCTCTCCATGGAAGGACGCATGACGGTCTGCAACATGAGCATTGAGGCGGGCGCACGCGCAGGAATGATCTCACCAGATGAGAAGACCTTTGCCTACTTGAAAGGGCGCACCTATGCTCCGCAAGGCGCAGAGTGGGACGAGGCTTTTGCAGAGTGGCAGAATCTGGCGACCGAACCCGGCGCAAAGTTTGATGTCCTCGTCGAGTTGAACGGCTCCGAAATAGCCCCCTATGTCAGTTGGGGAACTAGCCCCGGCATGGTGGCTCCGATTACAGCACAAGTGCCCTCCCCCGACTCCTTCACCTCCGATGCAGACAGACGCTCTGCGGAACGTGCATTGCAGTATATGGGCTTGCAAGCAGGCACTCCGCTTCAAGAGATCGCCGTCGACAAGGTATTCATCGGCTCTTGCACAAACGGGAGGATCGAAGACCTTCGCGCCGCCGCCGCCATTGCGAAAGGTAGATCGGTGAACCCACGCGTTCATGCAATGGTAGTTCCCGGCTCGGTGCTAGTGAAACATCAAGCAGAGGCTGAGGGATTGGATGCTATCTTCAAAGCGGCGGGCTTCGATTGGCGTGAGGCGGGTTGCTCAATGTGCCTCGCCATGAACCCCGACGTGCTTCAGCCGGGAGAGCGTTGTGCCTCCACCTCTAATCGCAACTTTGAGGGGCGTCAAGGCAAAGATGGGCGTACCCACCTCGTCAGTCCCGCAATGGCTGCAGCAGCTGCAATTACAGGGCATCTGGTGGATGTTCGCACCCTAAAATAGAGACCATTCGGGTAGCAATTTACGTTACCCTTTTCGCTTATGACTCGTCTTATAGTAGGCGAGGTGTGAAAGGCAGATTCTTATGGAACCCTTTGTGCGCGTCACAGGTATCGCGGCTCCCTTGGATAGAGTCAATGTAGACACCGATCAGATCATTCCGAAGCAGTTTTTGAAGCGTATTGAGCGAACAGGCTTCGGGCAGTTTCTCTTTTTTGATTGGCGCTACGAAAATGACGGCAAGACGCCCAACCCAAACTTTGAACTGAACTCACCTGCCTACGCAGGTGCGCCCATACTACTTGCAGGTAAGAATTTTGGATGTGGATCTTCGCGTGAGCATGCACCTTGGGCATTGATAGACTACGGTTTTTGCGTGGTTATTGCCCCCTCCTACGCCGACATCTTTTACAATAACTGCTTCAAGAATGGCATCCTGCCTGTGGTGTTACCAGAAGAGCAGGTATACCACCTTTTGAAACGGGCACAGGAGAGTGCAGGCTATACGCTCACGGTCGATCTTGAATCGCAAACGATTCAAGATTCCGAAGGCTATTCTGTTTCGTTCGAAGTCGATTCGTTCCGACGATTTTGTCTGTTGAACGGACTAGACGACATTGGGCTGACTCTACAGAATGAGCCGTCCATTACCGCCTATGAGGCAACGCGCCCTGCTTGGAAGCGTGGAACAGGCGTCACCGCTTAGCTCGCCCTTTCTCGCTCTCCACTCGCCCTCAGAAGCCTTTCTCTCGTCTTGGGAGAGAGGCTTTCTCTCTAGGGTCCTCCTCTTGCACTATTCAGCACAAGCAGGACAAAGAGATGCGGAGGGGGAATTGCCTAGAGTGTGATCCGATCTCTCTGTTGAGATTGCTAGGCTTGAGTTCAAAGTAGTGAGGGGAGAAGGGTATGAGAGTATCCCATAAAGGCTTTACATTAATCGAGTTGCTCGTCGTTATCGCGATAATCGCGGTGTTGGCGGCACTCCTCTTTCCTGTGTTCTCTGCGGCGCGTGAGAAAGCACGTGCAACGACGTGCCTCTCAAATATGCGGCAGATAAACACCGCCCTCAGCCTCTATGTTCAGGACTACGACGAGATGTATCCGGGATATGTAGAGCGCACTTTCATCCCTCCCAATCCCGAACCAAATGCCGATACTTTGATCTGGACTTCGTTTCTGCTTCCCTATACCCGAAACGAGCAGATTGTTCTCTGCCCTAGTGCCTCCCAAACTCGTTGGAGCGGCACATGGGGTGGACGTGGGTGGGTTTCCATTGGCTACAACACCCATTTTGGGGAGTGGTTTCGTGTGGGAAGTGACCAGAATACACCGATTCGGGTGCGCCTTTCCCAACTCCAACGCCCTGCAATAAGCGTAGTCTTTGGGGATGGCTCCTCTGGGGACTTGGCAGTAGCCCCGCCCAACGACTCACGAGGATACACCTATCGAGGTTATCTCATTAGCAACTACGACACGCGCGTAGGGGGTTGTGGCAGAGCGACGGTGATCAATGGCGGGGGGGATACTCTTTCAGACAGGCATAGCGGCGGCACAAACATCGCACTTGTTGACGGGCATACAAAGTGGTATGTCACAACCCGTCTCCTGCCCGACGGCGCACCGTTAGCAAGCGGAGAGTGGTGCATGTGCACAGCGGATCATAATCCAGCGGGGTTGAAATGGCTTGTGGCTCATCAGTGTAATGGGGATTGAGCACTGCCCTATCCCCATTACAAAAAGTTAAAACCGTGTGGCGGTGAGGTCTAGTGAGAATCGCTTCAAGAAAGTAGAGTAGGTGAACTGGAGTTCTCTCGCACCTATCTTGCGCCCTATCGTCAACTGAAGGTCATTGAAATTTGCTTCGTCAAACTTCTGAAAAGTTCCAGTGACTATCGCACGCCAATTGTTATTGATCTTGTAGACACCGTCAATGAGCAAGCTTGCTTGCGCGGCATCTGCGAACGCGCTACCAAAAACCGAGATTTGCGTTCTTTTGCTTGTCGAAAGATTGTAGTTGATGCCGAGGCGATGGTGCCCCGTCTCCCCAAAAAGCGTTGCAGGGGCATACATCAGGTCATAGGAGAGGCTCATAGTCCCTCCTCCCGGCATGACGTGGTCGGCGGTGATAGTGGCAGCGGTCGTTAATCCCGAATCTCCCGCATTTGTGAAAGTCTGACCAAAGGTATACGAATGGTTGAGCGTCCATCGCTTATTGACCGGTATCGGCTTCGAAAAGGCACGGAAATTAAAGTTCTGCGTAGATTCAGAGTAGTTTTGTTTTTGAGACGGCAACACAGACCTCGCATTTGTAAGGTTCGTGCCAAAGGTGTAGAGCATACTCTGCGAGCGAGCTAAAGCGCGTGGTTGCGACTCTATGTAGAGATCATTCCGAACGGAGTGATCGTTTGTTCCTCCGAAGAGTCGTCCCGCCGTCATCGTTGTTCCCCAGCGTATCTTTTTTTGCTGTTGGCTCATACTAATGTTCGAGTAAACGCCTTGATGTTGTGGGAAGTCAAGATAAAATGAGCCTTGTGTTGCAGCACTAAACTCATGGTTGTGCAGCCACCGAAATCCCCAGTCGTTCCGCATTAAGCCTGTGAAACCGTAAGACCCCTCATTGCGGGTACTTCCCTGCCCGTTGTAACCTTGAAACACATCGAGCGACCAACCCTGATTCTGAGAGAAATACCCACGCCCCACCTGTTGCTGATGCCGAACATAGAAGACAGACTTTGCACCGGGGCTAAGACTGGTATAGATAGGAAGCTCTAGCCCAAAACCGTTTGTTCCAATGCTGATAAACTGATCAGAGAACAACTCTGTTGCGTTCAACGCCATTTCGTAGAAAGGCAGTGAAACCAGTAAAGCGCGGTCTTGGTAGAATTTAGGCTGGCGAAATTGTAGTTTGTCTCCAGGGAAGTAAGTGATACTCGAAGCCACGACAACAAGGCGCACCTGTAACTGAGGCAGGCTTAGATAGGTGTTGGGGATGGGAGTCTTGAGAGGCTCAATAGCGAGATCATTGCCAGAGACAATAACGGTCTGTAGCCTGCCTTGATAATCGGCAATGGCATACCCTTTCCCCAAGCCAAGACTATAATAGAGTCGGCTAAGGGTGACCGATTTCTTTCCACGTTTCAGTGTGACGTTGTTCATGGCACGCACGATCAAGCCGTCACAGTGGAGGTGCATTCGGTCGGCGGTCACAACAATATTGCGGTAGGAGATACGCGAATTGCCTTTGCTACCGAGTATCTCAATAATTCTATCGGTGGTGCTATAAGAGATATAGTTCCCACCGTTCACCTGAATGTAGTTCGTTCCTTGATACATATCCTCAGGGTTATCGGTAAAGCCCACTTCAAGAACGTTGCTAACCCCTCTGTGCGTCGCTGTCACTTTCGCGATGCCCACTACATTACTGCTCAGTTCCACCTGTGCGATGCCACCAAAGGTCTGAGCGCGGGACAAGGAGAGAGTTCCAAGACTGGTTTGGAAGAGTACCTCCAGCCCATTGCCTGCCTGTCTTCCTGTCGCGTCTCGCACTTCAGCAATGATAATGGAGCGATCTTTCCCGTTTGCCAAAAGCATGGTTCGCGAGGAACGAAGGCTGATCGTGTATTGCCCTAACTGTGCGAAGCACTTCGATGCCGTGAGCTGGCAAGCCAAAATAATGAAGAGTATTAGCGCAGTTCTGAATAGAGTTCTATGCATCGGTGAGGCGACTCCCAAAGCGTGTGGTGAGTGAGATTAGGGTTTCTTATCGTTTGCAGGCGTGGGTGTTGGTGTGACAGCCTTCGGTTTAAGGACATCCTTAATCAGCTTTTCCACCAGATCACGTGCAAAATCGATTGCGATCTTGTCTTCCGTTTTGTCTTTTCCAGTATCTGCAGGACTGGTTGCGGTCTCTGCCACAAACTTGATCACGACGGGCTTTTCGCCAGAAAAGTCGACGATACGGATCGAGATATCAAGTGTAACCTGCTTTTTATCCGCGTTATACTGATAGTCGTTGATGGAGCTTAGCACCACTAGAGTGTACCCTGCGAGAGTGGCTAGCTTCTTCGCCTTCTCGGTCTTATCGTAGGGCTTATCGACATCTTTTCGGTCTATCTCATGGTTGATGAGCGCACGTCTGATGAGAGGCATCGCGGGAAAGAACATTGCGACGGCATACTCATCATTGTTGGAGAGGCGACGTGCGATTCCACGCTCAACAATGTCGGTAAGCGTGTTGGCTTTGCTGCCCTCCGGTGAATCTGTCGGAAATTGAAAAATGCGTTTTGGTTCTGCCTTTGGAGCAGAGGGAGCCTCTTTTTCGTTTTTCTTTTTGCCTTGTGCGGTGGCAGGTAGCAGAAGAGTATTGAGGCAAAGTGGGGTTCCTAGCGCGAGGAATAGCAGGGATAGGAAAGTTCTTCGAGAAACAGTTTTCATTGTGGAGGTTCTCCTGTCCGTATTGTGTAGCTACGATGGCTTCGGAGCAGGGGGGTAAAATTATGGCTCAGAGATAGTGACGTACCTAAAACGGAATTTGACCGTCATAACGAAAGCATATAACAGAGAAAGAGAGGGCAAGCGCAACATGTTGCGCTTGCCCTCTTCAATTTGTAGCCTAGCGCGTTAGCAGGTATGGCTGAACGCGGCGGTCGCGTTGTCCATCCTCTGTTTGTGCGTTAAGTTCCACGTTGTAGATTCCTCCAGGAAGTACGGTACCATTTTGGTCACGGAAGTCCCAGAGAACATTGCCGTTAGCGTTTGCACTGCGAGTGCCACTGGCGAGGGTGCGGACAGTGCGTCCACGCCCATCCCGAATGATTATCTGAGATTGTGCATCGTGCGAAAGTCCATAGTTAATGGTGACGCTAGAGGCACTTCTTCCAGGTGCAGACGAGTTTTGTGCGACATCGAAATTCACGATTCGCATACGTCCCGCACCACGCGCAGGCTCTGCGATGATTTGGAAGCTACGGGTTCCGCTGTCTCCGGTTTTGAAGGCATAGGTAGTAGCACTCCGCATCGTTCGGCGGTTATTGGTCTCTTTGTCCACAAGCAAGAGGTTGTAGTCACGTGGAACGCTGTTTGCGATCTCGGGCCACGAGATGGTGACATCTTGATTGGACTTCGGTGTTCGAACGAGAACATCCCACGTTTTGCGTGCAAGAGCAGGAGAGCGGAGGTCTTGTGCGAAGCGACCAGCACTCCAGTCCTTGTTGATGATGTCGAGCGAAACCGATGGGTTCATTGAGGGTGGCTTGTCCGCTTTGAACAAGTCGTACTTGTCTGTTGCGGTTGGGGCGACCCCGATAAAGTTCTCACTGTCGCTACTATTCGCGTCTTTGGCAGCGAGTCTCAGCTTCCAGTTGTTAGCATTGACGCCGTTGTTACCTTGTCCAAGACCAACTCCGATTTGGGCAGAGCGGGTAATGGAGGCACCAGGAGCATCGACACCAGGATAGAGGAACTCAAGTCCACGTCGGCGTACCAGCATCCAGTAGCCTTTGTAAGGAACCATCGTTTCACCCACGTTGGTGAGGATTCGATACGTCCAGTTTCGGGCATCAGGGTCGGTGGTGTCATAGTAGTAGAAGATGGGAAGTATCCAACCTCTACCGCCAGCAGAAGCTTCTGCAAGGGTTAGAATCTCT
This sequence comes from Chthonomonas calidirosea, assembly GCA_945878775.1. Taxonomy (GTDB): domain Bacteria; phylum Armatimonadota; class Chthonomonadetes; order Chthonomonadales; family Chthonomonadaceae; genus CAIJLM01. Next base: position 6,984 of record CAMCUQ010000035.1, on the reverse strand, counting down.
TGGGTGTTCGTATCATAGACCTGAATCTCGGAGAAACGAACGCCATAGATGTAGGGGTTACCTACTTGGTTCCACCCTTGTGGGTACGAAATTCGATACAATGTCGAGGTAGGCTGAACCTGATTGTCTACAGGAGCAAAGGCGGGGTCGAATGCGATTCGTTTCGTTGCCGCTTGATTATAGAGCAACCAGTAAGCATGCCCAGACGTGAAGTTTGTAACGTCGGGATATCCGCCACGTGCGGCATCCCATCGCTGAAGTTTGAAGTCCGACTTCGGAACACCAAATGCAAGAGCAGGCTCGGCGGAAGCCATGTTGAGCGGGAAGCTCACCATAGTATAACGATTGCCTGTCTTATCGGTTCCGAGGAAGTCAATACCAGCAGGTGCAGGCACTTCAATGGGCCGCTGAACAACTTTGCCACGCAGGTCGAAGGCAGATGACAGCGTGAGCGTGTAGGTCAGGTTACCATTTGCGGTGCCATCTGCAAGAACGCGCCACGAGAGATCGCGCTCTTGTCCCGGAGCCAGATCAGAAATCTGTTGGGTCAAGGGTGCACTCTCAGGAGCTAACTTCAAGCCAGGAGGCAGAGTCAATGTCAAGTTCACAGGACCGCTGTTTTGTCCACCGAACCGTTGAAGGTCGGTCATATTTCTCGAGGAGCCTGTGATCGTAAACGGTGCGGGACCTGCGTTCCCTTTATTGTAGACCATCGATTGTGGAGACGAGGCGATAAGCGCCAGCGTGTTTTGAGCATCGAAGGTAGTCGTAGATTGACCAGTGTACATGACAAAGCTTTTGGATTGATTCCCTAACAGGGTATCGGGTCCATAGAATACCGCGACGCTGGCATCTTTGCCTTCTGCACCCACAGCACGTCCCAATAGGAAATTGGGATTGAGTTCGAGATCATAGTTAAAGGGTTCGTAGACAAGTCGTGAGGCGGGAATAGACCCGTTCAGCCGATATAGTCGCCCATAGATGAGAGACGATGGGACTGTAGGGTCTGTGCTAGACGAAACACTAGGACGAAGTACACCGCGCTGAGAGTGTACAGAGGGGAACGTGGAAGCGTTTTTGGCAGGATCAAGCGGTGCAAATGTCTCCCAAGTTTTGGGAACAAATGCGCCAATTACCTTGGTCTCATAGTAGAGATAAGGTTGACCAGGAAAACGGAGAGGTCCCTCTTTATTTGGTCCTGTATTACCCCAATCACGCGGGTTCGAATTGATGTCTTGTATCAGAGCCATTTCAACCTTGTGAGCTCGTCCAAGTAGGTCTTCATTGGTGACATCAAATTGAAGGCGCAAGTTATCGTGAACAAAAGAGGCGTACAGTTTGATCTTTAGGTTTGGGTTAAATGCGGCATTTCCGCCACCGCCGCCGCCACCATTACCACCACCGCCGCCACCACCACCGGGACCGCCGCCATTACCACCACCGCCGCCACCATTACCACCACCACCGCCACCGGTAGTCGTTGTGTTATGGGTAGCAGTGCGCCATGTCGCCTCAAGGTGAGAGCCGACAACGGTGGGTGCAAGTTCCCAGAAGCCACCTTCGTTTCCATCTTGGTTTAGGTCGCCCCAGATATAATCATATCCACCATTAAAGCGACCACCATCCACTCTGACAAAGACCCACGTTCCCCAAGCCAATACGTGACCGGGCTGGTTTGGACGAAGTTCGTCGCGCCAGAGTAGAATGGAATCCAGAAAACCGCTGGTATTGGAGGAACTCTTAAAGAGGCCCATTCCACCTGCAACCGCTTTACCTACGCCAAGTTCAAAGGTGAGATATTTTCCACCCAGAACATTGTAAATGTAGTCTACACCTGTACCCGTTTGTGCTTTGGCACCTGCCGTTGCGCTAAACAGCGCGAGGCAGACTAAACCAAAATTACGGAGAGTTTTCAAACGTAACATAGCCTGTTTCCACCCCATTTTGGGAATCCTCCCTGCAAAGATTGAACAGAAGTAGACCGGGGAAGCCATACCCTGTTAGTATGTTCGGTCACAGAGAGCTACTTTTCCCCCTCTGTGTGCTTCAAAGTGCTTTACGAGGAGTGGGGGAAAACTCCTGTAGCGATGCGTGTATCACGAAAGATAAAAGGGCGTGAGGCAGAGGGTGCTGCCTCACGTGTTCCCCTAAATTAGCGTCCGGTTACGAGGAGAGGCTGTGCCACACGGCTCACCTCACCATCGGTTGTTGTGGCACGTAGCTGAACCAGATAGGTTCCTGCGGGAACAGTGCGCCCCGCGTTATCCCGACCAGTCCACACGGCACGGTTATCGCCCGCATTCACGGCGCGAGAATTTCCAACCACCGCGATTTGTCGCCCAGTTGCAGAGAGAATGGAGACTTCTACATTCGCCTCTTGGGAGATATTGTAGCCAATCTCATAGGTTGGTACGCTTCGAGTGTCGGCGGGTTTGCTCGGGTTGACAAAAACACTTGTCACGAGAGCGCGGCGTCCGAGGTTCGAGGGGCGTGCCGTAATGAGGAAGCCACGGGTTGGAGTTGTCGTTCCGGTATTGTACCGATAGGTGCGCTGATTGCGAAGGTCAACACTCTGCCCAGTCACCTTATCCGTAAGGGTGAGGCGATAGTTTCTTGGCAGGGCATTTACGAAGTTCGTATTCAGAGCAATATCGGTCTTTTGCTGATCGGTTGCCACCACAACTTCCCATGTTCGGGAGCCTCCGATAGACTGGAGGTCTTGCGAGTAGAGGAGTCCTGGGGAATCCGAGTTAGCGATTCCAACACTCACATAAGGCGTTGGCATGGGTGGTTTAGGTACGCGAGTGCGATTACGTTGGTTGGCTCCAATGGAGGTCATACCAATGTAGTTGTTGCCATCACGCAGGTTACCCACTTGAGCCTCAAGTCGCAAGCCCCAACTGCTGGGACCATTGATCGCAATAGCTGGCGTACTCACCGGTACAGGGTTGCTAACGGCAATAGTTCCCGTTCGCTTGCTGAGGCTGGCACTTCTTCCCGAAGCGGGAACGACGCCGGGTATAACAAGCAAGGCGTACTTGTTGATCAGTGAAATGGAGTTTCGTCGTGCGGGAGAGACAAATATCCAATGTCCTTCCCACGGTACGAGGAGACCATTCGGGAGCTGATCTTGGAAGTACTGCCCTTGGAAGTAGCGATACAGGAACGGCAGTACCAGATTTTGCTCTGCAGCAACGGGCATAGGAACGCGCTCACCTGTTGGCATCTCAAGAAGAGAGGTGTTTAGGGAGATAGAATAGGGGAAGGGGTTGCCTATCATATTCCATCCCTCGGTGAGGGGAATGCGTACTGGGGTAGAACCAAAGTCCACACCATTGAGTTGTAGCGTTGGAGTCTCCGGTAGGTCTGCAAACCATGCATATCCTACAGGGCTGATGCTATCTCCTACTTTGTACGCACCGACTTTATCCGAGCCTTCGAAGCGAGGCTGAAGCGCAGCAGGACCGCTGGGCAAAAGCTTTGCATCGTCGGGGTTTTTGTCGGTAGGCGAACCAAATATCGCGTAGCCGCCCTGAGTTCCCTCTGAGCCGTTCTGCTTATATACATAACGGTAAAGAACGGAGTTTGGACCTAGCAATGCTTTGCTATCACGTGTTGCACCCGTGGGAGAGTCTAGAGCGCTCTCTGCATAGGGCAAGGAGATGAAAGCGAGGCGTCGTACTTTTCCATCTACCCCTTGAAGCGGGAAGCCGGTCAAAACACGTGGTTCCAAGGTAAAGACGCGGGTATCGGTCCTGGTAAGACCGGTATCGCTCGTTGCAGTCAAGCTGAGTGTGTACTTATTGTCGTCACCAGAATCTTTTGCAGCGGGTCTAAACTTTTTGCGGAAAGAGACGGTGTACTGTGGACGTGGCGCATCTGGATCACCAGACACCACGTTTTGGCGCAAGAAGCTAGCTTCAAGAGGCTCAACAATAACCATACCTGTTTTAGGATTGGTATGGGTGAAAGTTACCGCGACTTTCTCAGGTTTTGCCAAGCCGATTTTGAGTTGAATGGTCGGCTGGAAGGTCTCAACAGGAGGCAATGTCCGAGAAGGATCGGCAGAGTTCCCATTTGCATCTAGTCCGTTTGGAGCCTGAATGCGTGCCTGCACAGAGACTTGCAAGAGAGCCTGATAGGCGTCGATGACACCATATCCAAAGTGACTGTCGGGAATGGTCTGAAGCCCCGCTTTGTTGGCAGTATCCTTAACGGCTTGAACAGCTTGGTCAGGAGTAACACCAGGTGTAGAGAGGATCAATGCCATGACACCAACGGCATCTGGGCACGCCATGGAGGTTCCTTGCAAGTACTCATAGGAGTTGTTACTCGGTACATAAGTACTGAGGATTCCATCTTCTGTGCGACCCGACTGATCTCCACCAGGTGCAGCAAATTCCACTTTGGGACCTTGTGAGTAGAAAGCAATTCCGCCCGAAGGTCCAACAGAACCGACGGAGACGACACTTGCATACCCGCAGGGTACAAAGCTCGTATTGGGGAACGGTTCAGAGTTCCCGGCGGCAGCCATTGGCACGACACCGGCATCTTTGACGCTCTGCATTGCGACATACTCAGGGTCGTTGACATCGTTGGGATCACCAAATCCGCCGTAGCTCATGTTGACAGCGACGAGACCAAGTGCATCCTTATTGGCAGCAACGTTGTTTGCCGAGCTTAGGATCGCGAGGTAATCCATTCCATCAGAGTCTTTGTCAGCGGTTTTGGTGGTCTGGAAAGCAAGAACTTTGACGTTATCCCAACAGACCCCCGCAATACCTTTGCCGTTGTCTGTTTTGGCGGCGATGATACCGCTAACGTGAACTCCGTGCGACCTATCAATGGTAGAGGTAATAGGCGCATTTCCAGCGATGGGATCGTCGGCGTAGTTTTTACTCTCTGGCAGATACTGCCCCGTGAGGTCTTCGTGATTGGGATTGAACGCTGTGTCGATAACAGCAACGTTGACTCCTACGGCACCCGATTGGATGGTCCAAGCCTGTGGAACGTTCATCATTCTGAGGTTCCACTGCTCTCCACTGAGGTAGCGCGGATCGTTAGGCGGTGCAGTGCGTTCAAACTTCACACGAACAGGTTGGGCATTCACCCAACGCACAGCAGAATCAGGACGCAGTTGCGCAGCAAGTTGCAACGTATCCTGAAGCGATTTAACATCTGACGGAAGTATGAGCTGATAGCAATCCGGCATCGCGGAAGCGTTCACCTTGATCGCTTTTACCTTGAGGGCAAGAGCGTTCACTTTGGCGCGCGGAGTTCCCGGCTGCATATAAAGGATGATTTTGCCAGATTGATATTTCGGGATATTCGGTCCATCGGCACGCGCGATACCGCTGGTAAGCAGTGCTAATGTAAGCAGTGATAGCGGGACCCGAAGGGCTTGGAATAGCCTGGGCTTGTGAGTCATTCCTAAAACTCCTTGTCCGGGGCTTCTCTTTTCAGAAAATTGAGTTCTCTCTTCCATTGTACCCCCGTCGGAAGAGGATTGGTGAAACGCGATGGCTTTTCTTGCTCTTGGTGAGCGCACGGCAACCATCGATGTGCCGTTTTCAGGATAGGTGTAGTGCTTGAGGGGATCGCCTATCCTCTTTGAGCGATTTGCCTCTGAGGGGGGAGGGCAAAGGCTCTATGAAACTTATTGTTACAAAAAGCCTATCTCAGTATAGCGCATTAACGTCATTCTGGTAGAGACTCTTTAGTCTTTGTGTCCAAATCACAAAGCGCACATTGCTTCAGAGGGAGGTTGTTCCTCCCTCTGAAGCGGTGTTTGTCCTAGAACCGCTTTCGTCCACGTCCCGTCAGGATGTCCTGAATGGAAGGGATTTGGGTCTTGGTTGCACCACGCACTCCGGGAGCGGTATCGCCGGGAAGCGGAAGGGCAAGCCCCTCTGCACGGCTACGTGCCGCCGCACGGTTTAGAGCTGCTATCGACCTACCACCGGGTGGGGGTGGAGGCAACTGGGAGGGTGTAAAGCGGAACGGGCGTCCGTATACAAATCTCCAGTTTGTGTCGTTGTCAGTGGCGCTTTTGGTCAACCAGTTGACAGGACCAGGATAGTCTTCATCATGTTTCGCACCGACGCGCCAGAAGATAGTGGGCGCAGGGTTATTGACAGGGTCTGCCACGAACGCGGCGAATGCAGGAGCTGCAAGCAACTCAGGTGCAGTCGTCAGGTTCAACGGATCGGGCAGAGTTTGGTTCTGTCCATCCACCGTAGGAGCGGAGGAGAGAATCTGTCGGCGAATGATCTGACTTGGGTTGCTAAACTTGCGATCCAGTGAAATCTCCACTTGGAAGATGTCTGCACCGATTCGGCTTGCCCATGTCGGGTTGAATTGTGAGATGTCGGCACGAGATGTGTCGGCAGGAGTAAAGAGCTTTGAGGGCGTAATGGGTGTCGCCAGTGTCGTTTGAAGCGGATCGGTTTCGATACACTGTAGAAGTGAACCGCCACCACCTTGACCGCCACCTTGACCGCCACCTTGACCGCCACCTTGACCGCCACCAGCTCCACCACCTTGACCGCCACCGCCGCCAAATCCACCGCCACCGCCGCCTTGGCCACCACCACCGCCACCTTGTCCACCACCACCGCCACCTTGTCCACCGCCGCCGCCGACAGCTGAGCCGGAGCTTTGGGTGATTTGGCGCACGATGACCGAGGTCACGAGATAGCGATAGGAGGTTCCGGAGAAGAAGCCGGTATCAATGGCGCCACCGACATTTACGACGGTACAACCGCTACCGCCGCCAGTGCCACCACCACCACCGCCTTGACCACCACCGCCACCGCCTTGTCCACCACCACCTTGTCCACCGCCGCCGCCAAACAGACCAGAGAGGCTACCGGAGCCGGGGACACCAGCAAGGAAGTTCTGTCCTATTCGATAGGGGAAGTTTGGAGAAGGGCGATCCAGGAAGGTTCGGAAGCTACTCACTCCAATAGGGATGGGAGGAAGAAC
>CAMCUQ010000034.1 GCA_945878775.1 Chthonomonas calidirosea | reverse complement strand
TAGCGCGGCTAGGGTGCATCCATTCTAGCCAAAAGCAAGCCCAAATGACCTCAAAATGAGGCGACAAAAAACGCTTATACAAGGCAAATAGAACTAAAACACTATCCCGCAAACGAGATTAGAAGACAGCGTTTGGCGAAGGTATTGGTTAAGGCTCCACTATTTTGTGCCCTATTGAGGATAAGTTTGCCCTCTCCTGTCTGCGTGATTGTCGCGATGCCCGAAACATCCCACGCATAGCTAAGCTTGCCTGCACCCTTTGCCGCCATCTGCGCCAAGTTTTGTATGTTTGGCACTACCTCAATCCTCTTGCGCCCGTTCCACCGAGAGGGGGCATTTAGGGTGAAAACAGGCTCAGGGATGTCCTCCTTGAGAGTGATCGGGATGTCCTGTGTCTTAACTCCATTTGGGTAGACGGCTTTGAATTGCAAGATGAGTGACGTGTCCCCTATGATGCGCTCTGCCATGAAGGTGTAGCGGTAACTGTCTACCGCGACTACCGCCTCGTGCCCCTCTCGTTTGAGCGTCCAGTAGACCTTTTGGGCACCTCCTGCGTGGGCTGTGAGCGTTGCGTTTTTACCCTCCGAGACGGTGAGGCGTTCCTGAGAAACGGAAAAAGCATCACCCATTTGTGCCTGAAAGCCAAGTAGTGTTTGCTGGGGTTTTTGGTTCTCATACTCTAGCTTTATCCAGTCTGCCGAACGTGCCGTTTTGGAGATACGCACCTCGTCCATTGTGCCGATAAAGTCGTAGTTATCGTACCAACCGCCGATCCACATTCGGGCAGGGCGTTTGATGTTTAGCGTGGGCTTGTCTGCGCCGTCTAAGTGTCCATTGGTGTAGATTCGCCCCTCGCCATTTTGATAGGTGTGCACAACATGAATCCACTCGGAGAACTGTAGAGTGTCCCGCCCCCACACATCGGAGAAATCGCTATCTATGTGCAGGTGCGGAGGGCTTCGGAATTGCATTCGCACCTTGCTACCCCGCCCGCCGCCTTCATTGCCCCACCCAATGAGAGTGGCGTTTGGCTTCTCTATGCGGAACCATGCCTCTGTGCTATGCGCCTCTCCCCCAACAGGGTAAGAGGAGATTTGCTCTCCGCAGGACACCCCTTGACCACCCGCAAAATGACGCCCTCCTCCAATGGCTCCCACCGTGGGAGTGGTCCCTACATTCTCGGCATGTACTGTTCCAACCTCATCCTGAACCGTATCGCCCAAATGCAGCACACTCAAGTACCCGTTGGAAGGGCTGAAGACCGCCAAACCACTCGATTCGCTGACCGCCTCTGGGTTTCCCCAATGGAGTCTTAGCTGCTGCCGCTCATTTCCACGTATCTGTAGGACACGCACCCAAATGCAGGCGGCTCCGTTTATGGCGTCCCATTGCTCTATCTGATACGCTAGGGGAGAGCCATCGCTATTGGAGAAGCGAATATCTTCTCCATGCGGTTTGGCTTGGAGGAAGGGGAAAGTCTCACCATTTAGGCGAACCAGTAATGGAAAGTCCTTCTCTATTGCCGATTTGGGGAGGTTAGCCCCCTCCGGTGTGGTAAGAATAAAGAGGGCAATGGAGTGGCTCCACTTTCTGTAAGCGTTTTGTGACTGCTTCGCCGCGCCCGGCACACCTCGAACGAGAATGAGTGGAATAAACGTAAGCATGAGTAGTACAGGTAGCCCTGTAGTATAAAGATTCCTTCGAAGCAAAACACCCTCCCTTTTATAGCCTAAGAGCGTGCGAACAGAGATAGCGTTTACCAAACTGCGCTCTCCATCGCGTTGCTACGCACGTCACCTTTATGACTGCAAGGTATGCAATGGGGATCGCAACACTATCACGCACAGAGTCAATGCAAAATAATTAACGACGATACTACCACAAACGGGCAGAGAGCACAAGCGTGTTGAACACTGGGACAGTTATGGGCTGAGGTATTTGTTGAAAAGGTCTTTCGGTTCCCAAAGTGGAACGGCGTTGGCAGCACGGTGCAAAGCAGGATCGATCTCTCCCTCATTCTCCGAACGCTGATTAAAGAGAACTGCCCAAGTAATGCCATCAGAGCGACGCACGAGGAGAGTAAAGCTTCCTGGGAGGCTTCCTGTGTGCCAGTAGTTTGCCTTGCCACTCTTCCCAACAGGGCGTACATTCCAACCCAGTCCATAGTAGGCAGGTTCAGGAGTGCCATTCGATTTGCGCGCTACGGGGGCAGGGGGCAGATCACCCATCTCTGCCATGTGCTTGGCGTCTAAGGGGGCGGGAGTATTTGGAACGTCCAGTTGTGCCGCAAATCGTGCTAAATCGACGGCAGAGGCGAGCCAACCTCCATGCGAATCCATCGCCTCCAAATAAAAGCCTCCATAGCACCACGGAGCCTCTTTTTCACCGATAGGAAAGACGGAGGTGGTGTGACCCAGGCTCTCCTGATAATACCTCACCTCTCCTTTGGCACGGTCTGCTAGGAGACTCTTACCGATCCGCATTCGCCGTATCTGTATTGGAGCGAGTATGGCTTCACGCACATAAGCCTCGTAGGGCTTGCCCGTCACCTTCTCGATAATGCGTCCCAATACACAGTACCCAAAGTTTGAGTAGACATGCCGACTGCCGGGGGTAAAGTCGAGTGGTCTGCCCATCATGTAGCGAATAATGGTGTTGGGGGTTGGAGGGGCAGAGGTTCCGACAACTTTGGCGATATGGAGGGGATCAAACATAGGATCACCGCTCCGATCTCGATCAAAGCCTGCGGTGTGTTGTAACAACTGCCGAATCGTGATCCTACTGAGACGAGGATCAGGCTTTGTTGTCTTCTCCAGAAACGGCATAATGCCAAGGAGAGGAAACGCTTTGGTGTCTAGGTCAAGATGATAGCGCGTGCTTTGCGCGAGTTTGAGGATTGCGACAGCGGTAATTGGCTTAGAGATACTGGCGATCCGAAAGAGCGAAGTGGCTCTCGCTGGCTCTTGCCTGTCTTTATCTGCAAAGCCATAACCTTGCACATAGACGAGCTTGCCCTCTCTGACGACGGCGAGAGCACCACCGGGGACATTGTGCCTCTGCATAAAGGCGATAATGGTCTGATCAAAGCTTTTGAAGTTGGGGTCAAGCGGCTCCGAGGTGGCATAGGGAGAGACCGTCTCTTGTGCCAAAAGTGAGCCTGCGAGCAGGATGCAAAAAAGCGTAGAACCGTTCCAAAAGCGCATGGCATTGCCCTTTTCAAAAACCTACCGAAAGCAACGTAACGATTCAGTTCGCGAGGGCGTCTAGGAAACTCTTCGCCATCGCCTCCACGGTGAATCGTTCGTGTATAGCATGAAACCCAGAGGCTCCTTTTTCTTGCGCCTCTTCTGCGTTGCAAAGGAGGGCTTCCAATGCCATTGCCAACGCCTCAGGGGAGTCTGGCTCACAGAGGATGCCGCCACCTGTCGCCTCAATCAGTTCGGGAAAGGCGGCATGACGAGGTTGAACAACAGGTATTCCCACTGCCCAAGCCTCCAGAAGATAGAGTCCGAACGACTCCCCGTAAGTGGCGGGCACAGAGAGAACGGAGAGGCTTTGCAGAAAGGCGATCTTCTCTTCACGTGGGATATTTGGCAAAAACTCAACCTCCTCCAGAACCCCTTCATGGCGCAGTCGATCTTTTAGTGCCTCCAAATAAGAGTCATCAGCACCGGTTTTTGTTCCTGCAATGCGTAGGTACACCTTTGGCAATCGCCCTCTTTTTCGGAGTAGAATATAGGCTTCAATGAGATGATGAAGCCCTTTCAGTGGGTTAAGGCGTGCCAAATAGCCAATGGTCGGAATAGAGGGCATTAAAGGGTTTTTGGGGGAACTGGGGTAGCCATCCAAACGAATTCCGTTATAGACTACGCGCATACGCTCCTCTGGCAGTTTTCCTAACGCTTGCATCCTCTCGGCATAGTAGTGGCTGACGGCGACAAAACGATCCACCGATTTTGCACACTCCGAAAGAGCCTCCCAACACCCAGTACGATCCGGCTCTGGTAGGCTCTCCATAAAATAGTCTTCGCCCTGCAACGTGCAAACGACCTGCGCCCCAGTTCGTGCTTTGATGCGAGGAGCCATACCTATCAAAAGCGCGTTGGAGAGACAGATCAAATCTGCCTTTCCATCGGACGCCAGCCAATCGGTGAGGCGATCTAATTCCTTGACCTGTTTCCCATTTTCACCTCGTAGCATGGAGAGAGTTATCTCACCCAGTTGGTCAGGGGTCGTCATTCCTACGCGGGCTCCCGCCTGTTTGAGTACACCCGGCGAGTCGAGAAGCTTGTCTAGCCAGCGGGGAGTCTTGCGAAAGAGGGCGGAGACCTGTTGAAGATAGACATTGACACCGCCATAGAAGATGGGGGCATCCTCGCCCGCAGAGGGCTCATCCAGCCTCATGGGGAGGTAGAGGGGAACGAGAAGGGCATCATGCCCTAGTGCCCGTAGTGCGGTAGCGAGTGCGTTATCGCGCATACAGCTTCCACAATAGTAGCTCCCTGTTCCTGCCGTAAGAATGATAATACGCATGGGTGTTGCTATACCTTCGCCAAAATGTGTACTAAGAGGGAGAGGCTATAAGCTCTCTACAAAACTTCCCTTTCAAGGGCAAGCCAGAGTATCCGGTATCTTTAGTGTGTTCTCTCTCCGGTTATCGCAGTGCGGCGGACTGTTGTCTGGATATTATCGACGGAGAGCGTCTTTTCGCTATAACGCCAAACTGCCAGCACGGTCACCAAACAAGTAATGAGAATCAATGAGCCTTTGGCGTACCCAAGCTCCAACGTGCGATCCATGTAATCTGACATTGTCGTGCCAGCCGTGCTTGTGGCAAGAATAACTGCCCAATAGAGGAAGGGGTGAAATTTTTTCGATTTGAGCTGAGCGAACAATGCAATCAGAAACAAGCCCATTAAAACGGCGGAACTCACGGCATAGCCGACATTGAGCGTCATGGAGAGAAGATCACCCGCTGTTTCTCCCAGGGTAGTCGCACAGATTTTCATGATCCAAAAATAGAGGGTTACCTGCGCGACTCTACTGGTGTTCATAAACGCTCCTGTTTGGGCAATAGAGAGCGTGAGAGAACTGCCCACACGGGCTTATTCTACCCCGTTTTCGGTTGAGGTTGCTCTATTCCGAAGTAGTGGCTTCCAGAGGTAGAATCTCCAAAATGTCGGCGAGAACCACCCCTTCTTTGGTGCGAAGGTAGTTGCGCCGTCCATAGAGTTTGTGGTTCCCTGTCAACTTCAATGCGTCGTTGATGGTGGCATCGGCAGAGATGCAGAAAAAAGCTTGCGGATCGCTGGTGTGAAAGAGATGGTGCGTGGCAAGTATAGAGCCGAGAGGGCACTGCCCTTCCAAAACCTGCTCTTGGGCATCGTTTGGAAAGAGGGATAGGTGAATAACGATGGCTCCAAACTCGACTGGACGACCAGTTCCTTGTAGCTCGAGGGCTACAAGGCGCCAGAGTGCTTCGCCCTCAACCCAACGCGCCAAGACACGAAGCCGAATGCGATCCTGGTGAAACTCCTCCAGTGTGGGGGTCATGTCGTGCGCCCCACACAAGAGGGTTCGGTATGGCTCTGGAATCTCGGAAGGGGAAACCGCCACTAATTCGGGAACGGGCAGTTCCTCTCGATCATAGAATCGGTCTAGCGGAAAAAGGAGGTTGAAGTCTTCTTCAGGTAGTGCTGTCAAGTGCGGTTTCTCACCTCTCTACGCATACCGTGCATCACGGTGTTCGGGCAAAAAGAGCTCATGAACGAGTCGATCTACCTGCAAAAGCCCTTCCCGATCAAAGCGCAAAATATCTCCCTCGTCGCTCAGATGACCTGTTGCGAAGAGAGCTTGGAAGGCTTGAGAGAAATGGGTTAAGAGATCGACGCCAAACTTCTGTGCAAAATACTCTTTGCGAATATAGCCGAGCTTGCTTTGGAGGATCAGCTCTCGGATGAGTTGCTCCTCTGGTTTGGGAGTGAGGGCGCGATATATGGGTAGCTCACCGGCGTTCAGTTTTTCGAGATAGGGGTCCAGGTTATGCTGGTTTTGGAAGTGGGTTCCGCCGATGTGGGAGAAGGATGCGACGCCCATACCGATGAGGTCTGCCCCTGTCCAGAGTTGGTCTCGATAGACAAACTTGCTCTTAATGGGGTCTTTGACGGCGGTATAGGCACTTGTGACCGTGTAGCCGTTTGCCTCCAACTGCTTAAAGGCGTAGGTGACCCAAGCCCGTTTTTGTCGCCATCCTGCGACGGGCGCGACCTCATGCCCATCTGTCTGCATATCTTTGTAGATCGTGGTGTTGTAGGGAATCTCCATTTGGTAGATCGTGACGCTGTCGGGTTGGAGTTCGAGGGTGCGCTTTATGGCAAACTGCCAGCCTTCATCGGTGTCACCCATCATGCCTGCAATGAGATCGATATTCACCTGTGGAAAGCCCTGCTCTCGAATAAATCCATAGGCACGGTCTATCTCGGAGGCGCCGTGCGCTCGTCCATTCAGTTTGAGCGTTCGCTCATCAAAATGCTCCACACCAAGGCTAAGGCGTGTGACACCGATCTCTCGAATGACTTTGACCTTCGCCTCTGTGAGGGTTCCGGGTTCACACTCAAAAGTGACCTCTTCTGCCTCATCCCATGTCAAGACTTTTTTCATGTTATCGACAAGGTAGCGGAGTTGAGTTGTGGAGAGATAGGAGGGGGTTCCACCACCAAAATAGACAAAGCGCGGTTTCCGCCCGCCAATAAAGGGTTTGGAGCCGTACATCTGAATCTCTGCGATTGCCGAATCGATATAGCGCATGATGTCAGCGGCATTTTTGTCGGTATAGACACGGAAGTAGCAGAAGTGGCACCGCTTTCGGCAGAAGGGAATATGCAGATAGACCCCTAGAGGAGTGCCGGGAAGCGGTTCGCGGTTAATGGCGGCGATGGCTTCGGAAGTGTGCTCTGGTTTCCAAAAGGAGTAGGGCGGGTAGTTGGATACAAAGTAGTTTCCTGCTTTTGTATCGTGGTCTTCGGTGAAGACTAAAGGAAAGGTTGTTGCGGTATCGGTCATGTACAATAATCCTCTATAGTCATGGCAAATGGGAGAGAGGCAAACCTCTTTTGTTTTGTTCTTATGTCTGTTACGAGCGAGACACCCAAGAGTGCGTCTATCGCCACGAAATATACATTAAATCGACGTATTCACTCGGCAAACCCTTATCCACGGGGTCAAAGCGTATGCCCGTAATGGTTCCTTGATAGCCCGGCGAACGAGATAGGTCTACAACATAGGTATGGAATCGATCATCTGGAATAATATCAAACGTGACGCTTCGCTCTTCGGAATATCCCTGTTTTCCTAGCACCCGATAGTAGAGTCGCGCAGTGGTGCTTTTGGTATGATAGGCGGCACGAATGCTTATCTGAGGAACATCGTTCGCTTGCCACCACTGTTCGGGTCCCAGAAGCTGTGGGTCATCTTGATCTAGCTTGACGCGCATCGCACCGGTGAAGGGATAACCTATATCTTGTGCGTTCATAACGATCCAGTGTTGCCTGTCTCGCCGAAAGCGGTAGTCTGGACGGGTATCGACCGGGCGATGCAGACGCGCATAGCTTCTGATCTCTGGGAGTGTGCCGAGAATCAAAGTGTATTCGTAGGTGTACTGAATGTCGGGATCGAGAATCTCTTTCCGAAGGGGTGCAATATAGCCTGTCTCATCGCTCTTTGCATCCCCTTTGCCGGGCGAACCATGAAAGCCTCCCGTAAAATCGAAGGCTCCCTCATGCAAAACCCCTATGCCCCACTCTTTCTCGTCCAGTAGTGCTGCCCAGTGTTCGGTTCCCTTCCAGTTTTCCCACGGTGGTCCCACGTTTTTGATCTCGCGTAGGGGCTTATCCTGAAAAGGTTCCGAGCCGTCATAGGTGAAGAGCCGATGCAGTTTGCCAATGGTGTAGAGGGCAGGTAGCTCTTGGTCGAATGCTCCATAGAGATGCTTGTCTTTTCGGCTATTCGTGAGGCGCACGCGGACATGAACGGTGTTGCGTTCCAATCGCACCCATGTCTCGAAGAGGCAGTCGCCGGGGACACCTTTCAATGCCCATTGCATGGGGATAGTCTTTACATAGAGTTGATCCGCAGAGGCAACAAAATCCACGATTTTTGCCGTGTTTCCATAGACATCCCCCGCGCCGATTGGGTTCCAGGGCCAGCCTTTCCAACCGGGATGCGCCTCTCCAAAGGGCTGAGGACCCGAATAGAAGGAGGGTTGAATATAGCGTCCCATATCGTGAGAATTGATCAGGTTTTCTCCTCCGGGCTTCCCCAACAAAGAGATCGCACCGCCGTGGTCGAGATCAATACCAACCCGAATCTGCTTATTCTCCAGCGTCTTGAGTTGTTCCCCTCGCGCTAGCGCGGGCAAGAGTGAGAGCAAAGCACACAAAACCCCTATGCTATTCTGAAAACGCATCACTCTCTCCTGTTCCCCAAACGTGCAGAGCGCACTCTTTCAAAATGGTCTCTACATCTGCGATTGTGTCCGCTTTATGGATTGCATCTCTCAGGCGTGACGCTCCATGATAGCCTCGAAAGTAGTGGGGGAGTTGTCCACGTAGATGGTGCACAGCCCGAAACTCTCCCAGACTCTCCGCGAGATCACGTACATGAGTTAAAGCGACCTCACACCTCTCGTCAAAATGGGGCGTGGGCAGAAGTTCACCTGTCTTTAAGTAATGAACCACATCCCGCACTATCCAAGGGTTTCCAATGGCGGCACGCCCTATCATCACGCCATCACACCCTGTTTCGCGCATCATACGCGCCGCATCTTGGGGAGTCTTAATATCTCCATTGCCGATAACAGGTTTGGAGACGGCTTGTTTCATCTGCCGAATGAGCTCCCAGTCTGCCTCTCCTGTGTGCCCCTGAACGGCGAAGCGAGCATGAAGCGCGAATGCTTGCACCCCCACCTCTTCCAGTTTTTTTGCCAGCCCTGCGGTCGCAAAGTGTCCATAGTGCCAACCGGCGCGGGTCTTCACTGTCACAGGAACGGGTACCGCTTTGACGATTGCTTCAACCACGCGGCACGCCGTTGCCTCATCGTTCATCATTGCCGCCCCTGCGCCCGTTTTACAGACTTTGGGAACCCAACAGCCCATATTGATGTCGATAATGTCTGCGCCTTGATCGACTGCTACTTTCGCTGCCTCTGCCATCATTTGTGGGTCTGCCCCGAAGAGCTGTACTGCGAGAGGGTGTTGTTCTGACGTAATGTCGAACATCTTCATCGTGCGATCACTGCCGTAGTGAATGGCTACGGTGCTGATCAATTCTGTGACCAAAAGCCCGGGTGCGCCTATATGCTTGACAAGACGGCGAAATGCGCCGTTGGTAACATCTGCCATAGGAGCCAGAACAACGGGCGGATCGATGACGATAGACCCCACTCTGTAAGGGCTTGCTATGTCTCGCGTTATAGGGGGCGCAGTAGCAATAACTGGCAAACTAATCCTCCACAAGTGGTAGCCAAACCTGCATGGCTCCCGCCTCTCGATTCGCCCAAACGTAATAGGGAACGGCAGTCAGGGCTATCTTAATGGGAGCCTCGTGCTTCTGCGCAACATAAGTGCGGTAGAGCCTGTTTTCCCAGCCTGACGTGTTTAGAGCCTCTCCCTCACCTAATAAGACAACAACGCCGTTCAAAAGTTCCGGTCTATATAGGGATTTCCATGCTGTGCGAGGAGAGATTGCAACCTCCCACACATCTACATCCGCGTGGTCCGCTTGCTCTAGGCAGTAGACGATAGCGCCGCGTTGGAGTGCCACACGCCCTCGGTTGTTCTGAAGATGAGGGTGCGATTCGATTAATTTTGTTTCTAGGGGCAGGCTCAATGTGAGAGAATCCCCTGCTTGCCAAGCTTGTGTGACTCCCACATATCCGCTCGTGGCTTCTTGTGTCTTGCCCGCATTCTCCACAATTCCCGAACCTGCCCACGCAGGGATTCGCAAATTGAGGGTTATGGGCGTTTTGGGAGCTTTGAGAATGGTGATGCGAACCTCACCACTCCACGGATAGTTGGTCTCAATATCGAGGTGGAGGGTTTCGCCATTGGGGAGCGGTATTTGTGCCTCGCCTTGTGCGTAGAGGTGTATCCAGACATTGTTGGGGGAGA
Organism: Chthonomonas calidirosea; assembly: GCA_945878775.1. Taxonomy (GTDB): domain Bacteria; phylum Armatimonadota; class Chthonomonadetes; order Chthonomonadales; family Chthonomonadaceae; genus CAIJLM01. The sequence goes on along the minus strand of CAMCUQ010000034.1, from coordinate 14,797 downwards.
CGCTATAAAAGTAGCCGGGGAGAGAAGCCAAAAGACGCGCAATATTGGGTGGACAACAGGCGCATCCAAACCACTCTTGCCGCCGATGTTCTCCCCTGTTCGCCAGTGGGTTTTCATAGAAGTAGTGGGTTCCATCGAGTGAGATACCGGGGAGAACGGCGTTATAGAGAGCAAGCTCTAGCATATCGGCAAAACGGGATTCTCCGGTGAGGTGTAGCATTCTCCAGTTCCACATGACACTCGCGATGGCGGCACAGGTTTCGGTATAGGCGCGATCATTGGGCAGTTCGTAGTCGTCTCCAAACGATTCGCCTTCGTATCGCGCTCCTGCCCCGCCTGTCACATACATGCGCCGTTGTGTGAAGTTCTGCCAGAGTGTTTCCAACGCCTCTGCGTATCCTGCGGGCTGTGCCTCTAGGGCGACATCGGCTCCACCACACATATAATACAGGTGGCGCACGGCATGACCAACCATCTCTTTCTGCTCAGTAAATGGCAGATGATCCTGATGATAACGTCCATTGCCAAAAATGCCGGGGGTTTTACCCCGCGCCTCCATCATGCAGTGCGCTAGGGTTAGATAGCGTTGTTCCCCTGTTGCCCGATAGAGTTCTACCAGTGCCATTTCCGCCTCTTCGTGCCCACACGTTCCCAATCTCTTGCCGGGACCGAATTGGTCGTAGAGGTGATCCGAAAGTTTGCAAGCCACATCAAGCAGTGTGCGTTTGCCCGTTGCTCGAAAGTGCGCCACGGCAGCCTGAATCAAGTGTCCTGCACAGTAGATTTCGTGCATATCCTTGAGATTGGAGAAGCGATCTTTCTCACGGGCAAACATATAGTAGGTGTTCAGATAGCCATTGGGTTGTTGTGCCGCCGCAATATCGTCAATAACGGCATCCACTTTTGCATCGAGTTCTGGGTCTGGATCGACGCCTAAGGAGAACGCCGCAGCCTCTAGCCACTTATAAATATCGGAATCGTTAAAGAATATCCCCTGAAATTCGCCCTGTTTTCTCCCGGAAGCGACACGAAAGTTATCGATGCGTCCTGTGATTTCGCACTGATTCAATTGGGCAATCAGGGTCACTGTGCGATTGATTTCCCGACGCGGTTGGAGGAAACTATCCGTCAATTTCACACTCGATATCGGGATAGGTTTCAGAATAGCGTGAGGGGAGTGGGCAAGATCGATTACGGGATTATGGGGCATTTCCTAGGCTCCTTTGCGGTCGGTTCTTTAGGGGCGTTGTTCTGTGCTTTGTGCTACCATCTTGGCAAAATAGGCGTGAATGCGCGTATCTGCGGTCAGTTCAGGATGAAAGGCGATACCTAGTCGGTTTGCTTGTCGAACCCCGACGATCCGCTCTCGAAACTGGGCAATGACTTGGACTTCTGGGCTAACAGTGACGACATAAGGGGCGCGAATAAAAACCCCATGCACCGTTTCGCAGTCTCCCACATTGAGTTCAAAGGGAATATCGGCTTCAAAACTATCGAGTTGTCTGCCAAATGCATTCCGTGCTACCGTGATGTCCATCAAGCGCAGTGTGGGCTGATTGGGGTAACCTTCAATCTCGTTAGCGAGGAGGATCAGACCCGCACAGGTTCCGAAGATAGGCATTCCCGTCGAGACCCGCTTTTGGATAGCGGCATCAAGCCCGATACGTGCCATGAGCTTACCAATAGTGGTACTTTCACCTCCGGGCAAAATGAGGGCATCTACCTGTTCGAGTTCTTGTGCAGTGCGGACAAGGGTTATCTCAGTGTTATTGCACTCGCGCAGAGCCTTCTGATGCGCCTCAAAGTCGCCTTGCAGAGCGAGTATTCCGATTATTTTGTTGGGTGTGTTCATCCCTAACAGTATACCTCATAGGGATTTAGAGAAACTTGGCTTCTCGTAGCTCTCGAATGAGGCTTTCGGAGGCTTCTGGGCTTATATCGACGAGGGGAGGGCGCACATGGAAGCGCGGGAAGCCCTTTTGTGTTAAGATCGCTTTGTTGTTTGCGATGCGTGGATAGCGGTTATAGATTTCGGCGAGACGCAGTATCTCTTGCTGTGCCTCCTGCATTTTTGCGCCTGTAGCGTCCTCTTTATAGCCCTTCCAGATCGCCGATATGAGGTCGGGAAAGGCGTTGGCACTGCCTGAGATACACCCCATTGCCCCTTTTGGGTAGACCTGCGAATGGATGAGATCACTCCCTGAGAAAATGGAGAGTTGGGGATAGCGTTCGAGCCAGTGAAGCGTATGGACGAGATCACCAGTGCTATCTTTCATTCCCATTAGGTTTGGATGATCGAGGAGAGAATCAATCAGTTCATCGGGGAGGGGTACGGCAGTGAACTGGGGGATATTGTAGAGCAGGAGTGGGAGTTCTGAACAGTCTAACAGAGGCAGGAAGTAGTTTCTCAGCCCCTCTGCTGTGGGGTTTTTCACAAAGAAAGGGGGGAGGACAAGCGCGGCATCTGCTCCGACTTGCGCGGCGTGTTTGGTTAGTTCCAGCGCATCTGTGATACTGGTTGCGCCGGTTCCTGCAATGACAAATAGCTCTTGCTTGTGTTTCAAGAGGGCTTCCAAGAGCCGTTTGCGCTCTTCCACCGAGAGAGAGGTCGCCTCTCCGTTGGTTCCTCCGCTCACAACCCCGACATTGCCAGCTTTGCGCTGAAAGTCCAGAAGGTCGGGAATAGGCTCAAGCCACATTTGCCCGTCGGCATGGAACGGAGTGAGGAGGGCAGCCATGCTACCCTGTAGATGTGCGGTTCTAGCGTGTGCCATTGGTTGTTTGGCTCCTTAACGTCGCTATGATAGGCTCTTTGTACTTATACCCTCTCTCAAAACAGATTTCAACCACATTGTTGAAAATGCGAGAGTTGTCAATAAATCGGGGGTGTTTTTGTGGGCGAGGATTTCCAACCTTGCTTGCTTTGTGTCATACTCACAATCAGTTTGCAATTCTCATCCACATTTGGAGATAAACTTCGCATGATTCTGAATACACCCTCTGACCCCAATATCCAGAAAATGTATGACTGGATCGACAGCCATACCGACGAAATCGTAGCCGCACTGCAAGGTGTCCTCCGCATACCTAGCCTGGAGGCTCCCCCTGCGGGAACAAACGCGCCTTTTGGGGCTACCGTAAGACAAGCATTGGACTACACGCTTGAGCTTTCTGCCCGACTCGGCTTTCGTACCAAAGATGTGGACGGTTATGCCGGACACGCCGAGTTTGGGGAGGGGGAGGAGATGGTTGCAGGGCTAGGGCATCTCGATGTCGTTCCCGAAGGGGATGGTTGGCGGTATGAGCCATATGGCGCGACAGTTGAGGATGGCTTTATCTATGCGCGTGGCTCTTCCGATGACAAAGGACCCACCTATGCTGCGCTATTCGCGGCAAAGGCACTCATGGAGTTGGGGATTCCGCTTAAGCGACGGGTGCGTCTTGTTTTTGGGTGCAATGAGGAGAGTGGCTTCAAGTGCGTGCATTACTATTGGGAGGTAGCAAAAGAGGAGCGTCCCATCTATGCTTTCACGCCAGATGCGGGCTTCCCTCTTATCTATGCCGAGAAGGGGATCACAAACCTCATTTTGGAGAAACCGCTCCCTACAGGGGCTGACCTTCGTATTGCCAATGCCCACGGAGGGCGTCGCCCTAACATGGTTCCCGATTACGCAGAAGCTCTTCTGGTGGGAACCAAAGAGGCGCAACTCAATGCAATACGTGCTCTAAAGCGTTTTTGGGATAAGAATGTTGTTTTCGAGGTGAGTGATGGCGGGATTTTGGTGAAAGCATACGGCAAATCGGCACATGGCGCACGCCCCACACTTGGGGATAATGCGGTTGCACGATTGGCACGGGCTCTGCAAGTAGTGGGACTTGCTGAGGCAGAGACTTGGCTCGATTTCGTTGCTGAGACGGTGGAGGCAACGGGAGCCGCACTAGGAATTGCTCATACCGATGATGTTGCAGGGGCATTGACCTCGAACCTCGGAATTTTGGAGTATACCTCCCAGAACATGGTGCGCCTGACCTACAATATCCGCTACCCAGTGACGTGGACATTCGACGCCTTGCGAGAAGCAAACCGCCCCGTGTTGGAGGCGAACGGTTGGACGCTGGCAGAGTATCACGATCAACCTCCGCTCTATGTTCCCTTGGATGAAGAGCCAGTCAAGACTCTCTTGAATGTCTATCGAACGGCGACAGGAGATAACGAGACTCAGCCAACGACAATGGGAGGCGGAACCTATGCGCGTGCTACGCCGAATGCCGTCGCCTACGGAGCCGGTTTCCCCGATAGCGAGGATGGTCCTGCCCATGAACCCGATGAGCGCATTGCGATACTCACGCTCACCAATGCCGCGAAAATCTATGCACAGGCGTTCTACGAGCTCGCCAAGTAACCCCTGAAACCCAAGAGAAGCCCCTCCCGAAATTTTGGGAGGGGCTTCTCTATTTTTTTTTGTTCACTGTAAACTGGTTAGTGACAGGCGATATTGTGTCGCTCACAGACACCAGAGAGGAGGTTCCAGATCGCGTTCAAAGCCTGCTCGGCGGCTTGTACTGCCGATTCTGTCTCCGCTCCCGTGGTCACATGTGTTTCGAGGAGCTGACGCTCTTGAGCGCGATGCACCTCATCTGCCTCAACGTGAACGGCGAAGTAGCGCAAGGTCTTCTCGTCCGAAACTCCGTAACGGTTCACAAGACCATCGATTTTGGTCTGTGCAACCTCTGGAATCTGGCTCTCATAGGAATAGAGTGCCGCGACGCCATCTGTAAAACGGTCGCTATGGCAGACTGTGCGGAAAGTCTCTATCGCCTTCACCGTCTCCGGTTCGAGCTTTGCACGCAACACACTCTCACGGGACACGCCCATTCCCTCTGCAAAGTCGAGCCATAGTTCTGGGTGGTTGGGCGATCCTGCCTCTTCATCCATCAGGTTCTCAAGTAGGATGCGACGCGCATCGCTATTCTCTGTATGGCTATGGACAGCGGAGAGATAGGTGGGGAATGCTGCAACGTGATGATAATATTGGGTAGCATAGTCTTGTAGGGCTTCGCGGGTTAATGTGCCGTTGTTCCATGCCTGATAGAAGGGGTGCTGAAGCACAGCACGGGAAGTGATCCGTGCCTCGATCTCGGTCATCAAATTCTCGGAACAGGTTGGTGCTATCGTCATAATCGGAAAGAGCCTCCTCTGTAGGTGATTACATCTCTATTTTGGCATACAAACAGGCGTTTTTTGGTGCGCGATTCCAACTTCTGCACGAAAAAAATGCCTGACGTGCCATCGGGAAAAGCGGTCTCTCAGTGGAATCGCCGCGCCGTTCGGTAGACCTGCTGATAGTAGCTATCTAACATGGGGGTGACAGTAACTCCCTCTTTGCTACTGGCATGAACGAATAGCTCTGTGTTCAATGCCATACCCACATGGGTAATTCCACGTTGTTCTGGGTCTAGTTCGCTTCCGAAAAAGAGCAGATCGCCCGCTTGAAAACTCGCGCCATTGGGAATTGGTTCGAGTAATGGTGATTCTACCTGTTGGTAGGCATCTCGTGGCAGAACGATTCCAAAATACCGATAGATGCGGTGGACAAACCCAGAGCAATCGAATCCAAAAGGGGTTCCTCCTCCCCAAAGATAGGGAGTCCCCAAGAACATTTGGGCGATCTCACACGCGGTTTCACCATTGAAGGCGGGGTATCCGTCACAGCGCACAAGCGCGTTGGCGTCAACATACCCGCTTTGAAACAGGTCTTCGCGGTTTCTGCTATCGGGGATCTCAACACGAATGAACGCTTCGGGAGTCTCTTGTGCGGAACGGGCAGCGACAAAGGTTCCGAATACGAGTTGAGTGATAATTCCCGAATTGGGATGTGGGCGATGTCGCATGGGGGCAATGGGAATAACCACATGATGCCAAATGCCCTGCTCTAGGTTGCTTCCCCAAGCGACTTCACTCTCCTGCGAACTACGATGATAGGGGCGGAGGTGATGGCTCCAACACCAGCCCTCATATCCATCTTCTGTTTGGATACGGCTAAAGGTGTTTTGGCGCTCTAAGAGCAGAACACTCTCCCCAAGAACCGATTGACTTATCTGCTCGGAGCCACTGCGTGGCTCTCTGAGAAGCGGGACAATGTTATGCGTTATGATGGCTTCCACCATGGAGGTATAGGCTCCTGACTTGCCTTGTATTAGAACTTCTTGCTTAAGAGGGCAGACACAGAGGTCTGTGCCTGCGCCGAGAGAGGTTTGTAGGGGCGAACCTGCGTGTTCGCCCAAGAAGCGTGATTTATGCAAGAGGTCTATTGAGAGAACGAACCTACGGAGCCATATTCACTTGTTGAAGGATACGCTGTGCCTGCTCTCTCATCTTTGGAGGGGCATCTACATCTCCCGCCACAGCCTGCAAATGGGGTTGTGCCAGTTTGGGTTGCTTTAGAGAGTAATAACAGAGTCCTAATCGGAATCGGGCAAGCGTTTTGTGCATGGCATTGTTGGAACGTTGAAGTACCTTGTCAAAACAGACAATAGCACGCTTATACTCTTTTGACATCCCATAGGTTGCCCCAAGCGTGTTGTAAGCGACGAGCAGGTTCTCGTCTTTGGGCACGCGGGCATCCGCGAGCTGAAGCAGTGGCAAAACCTCTGTCGTCTTGCTCTGTGAAGCATAGAACATGGCAAGACGTGCGGCTGCCACTCCGTCCTTCTGTTTCACACGCATTTTGAGTTTGGGAATCTCTTGGTGAAGGTCGAGCATCTTCTGAAGGGAGACCGTGAACGTGTCTGGAGATTGATAGCCTCGGATACTGCCGAAAAGCTCTCCACTTGGGGCGAGAAATATGATAGCGGGATAACCGTGTACGTCTAATTTTTTTGCCCACTTCGTTCCCTCTGCGCCGTCCTCGGCATTGAGCTTCACTGAGTATATCTGTGAGGCAAGCTTTACCACGCGACCATCCACATAAGTCACTGTGTCGAGCTTCTTGCACCAGGTACACCAGTCGGTATAGAAGTCGATCATTATCAACTTAGGCTGGCTTTTTGCCTTCGACAACGCCTTATTGAGAGAAGTTACCCATTGTATGCTCTCGGCACGTGCTTGGGTGGTAGGAGCCAGGAGAAGCACGATAAGAGCAAGTATTATTCTGGTTCGGTGTCGCATGAGATGTCAATTCCTCTCACATTAAATCTGGGTAGAGTATTCGACAAAGGGAGGGAGTATCCCTGCCTTCTATGTAGTGTCTGATAATATTACGCACGCGAAACTCGAAAAGTTGTCTCGCGGAGCTTGGGCAGAAATAGCCCTGCGGAATGTGAGTAAATAGCTCACCATGTGAGCCAAAAGCGCGTTCGACGCTCGAAAAAGCGACGCACTATGCTTGCCATCACTTGAGCCGAATGCTTACGGCGATGTCTTCCACATAGGGCGGAACTTTCAGCGTTGCAATACCCCCTGGGTGTTGTCGCGCTTCGCTTAAAACAGCCTTTCCAGTGATGACATCAAGCCACTGTATCCGATACGATCCGGCGGGAATGTCTACTTGGATACTTTCAGCTTTGCCTCCGAAAAGGTAAATACCGTATTGCTTTCCCACCTCTATGAGGGCTTCCACACGTGTGCCTTGAGGGACACCCACAACAACGGCTTTGTTTGGAGCCATGCGAACAAAATCAAATCGGGCGAGAAACGTCTTGAGTATCTTCAGTTGAGAACGTAGTGCGGGACTCCCTCCACCGGGCGACTTGTAATCGCTTAAAGAGCCGTCTGGATGAGACGCTGTGAAGGAGTAGTCTAGGTTGTTATAGAGACCACCGCCTGCCAATATAAACTCCCATGCCTCCGAGCGATACAGGACATCCGCCTTACCTCGAAAGCCCGTCTCATTTTCCCCTATCACCTTGTTTAATCCATAATTCATCCCTACTACTACCGGAGGAGTGGCATAATGGAAGTTGAAAATCGAGATCAAGGGATCGGGATCGGTGACCTGTGCCTTTTCATTGGCGATATTCAAAGAGATGAGGTGTTTGTGTGGCAGTTCTCTCTCGGCTTCGGCAATCACCTGAGCAATATGCCGTTGCCACTCCATGGTTACGCCACCAAAGTAGGGTTCATTACAGACCTCGTAGTACAGGTTGTCAAAACCTGCCAATTCCGCTACAATTTTGCGTACCATTGCGTCCTGAACGGCAAGCAGTTTTGGGTGCTCTAGGCTATAGGGTTCGGTACTGTTACACTCACCAACGCCATTAACGTTATTGGGACTGTGCATCGGGTTGGCTTTCCAAAGGGCTTCTTCGTAGTTTGGACAAAACAAGGTCATTTCTACCACAATTCCGTGTTTTGAAGCCACCGTCATGAAATCTCGAAGGCGTTGGAAGTAGGCTGCATTCCAGCGAGTGAGATCGAACTTATTGCCCCCATCAGAAGCACCAGGCGTTTCACTACGTGCCCAAGGGCAAATGAATCTATTTGGCAAGGGAGCCAGAGTGTTCTCTGTAATGCCGAAGGAGCCTGGAATCTCTCGATAGGAACCGGGCCAAGTACGAGTCAGGTTCAAGCCGTTCTTGTGTAGCTCTTCGAGGTAGGTTTTATAGTCGAAATCGAGGTTAAGGACAGCACCATAGTGTTCACCCGAAGTGATCAGCACAGTGGGCTTGCCACGAAACAAAAAATAGTGAGGGTTGACAGGGTTTAGGGATAAGGGCGGGCGCATTTTTGCCTCCAGTAGGGATGAGGAGTGAGCGATCTCTCTGCTAACAAGTCGAACCCCTCCCTGTTTTTTTGAGACACCTTGTGGAGCGTGTACACTTGGTGAACTAGCAACGGTTAGGCTTAACAGTGTCAGGAGTAAGGCGGAATAGATAAACGGCATAAGTAGCTTTCTCTTTGCAACAGGATTGGAAAGTATGAAAGAGAGTATACCTGCCTTTATTCTTTCTGCTAACGGGTTGGAAAGCCACACGTCCTAGGCATTCTCTTTGATGCAACGCAAAAAGACCCCGAAAAGGTTCCCGCTTGCGGATTGACAGTCCCTAACGACCGTGCTACAATGAGAGTGAATAGGTAAGAATCTCTCTATTTATCTGAATGGAATGGAATCACAGTTCCCGTGAATAATCCAGAGGCTCTATGGGACAGAATTGTATCCCATATACAACCCGCTGAGCGTGCGATTGTGGAACAGGCATACTTATTGGCACAACAATTTCACGCCGATCAATACCGCTTCACGAATGGATATGAGCCTCGCCCTGCCTATATTGTCCATCCCTTACGTGTTGCCCTCCTTTTGGTGGAAGAATGGAAAGAGCAAGCTCCAGACGTTATTGCCACTGCCCTCTTGCATGACGTTTTTCAAGGAGTGCTTCTTACAGAACGAGAAGAGGCGGAGGCAATGATCCGCTCGAAGATGGGCGCACAGGTCTTTGAAGCCATTCATCTGCTTACCAAGCCACACCTGCCCACCGACTATGCTACCGACATTAAGTATGATCGCGATGCCCGCTACTTCAAAGTGTTGTTTGAGGCAAAAAAGTGGGTGCGGCTAATCAAGTGTGCAGACCGCGCCGATAACCTTCGCGACTCTTGTCATTGGCACGACATCGGCTTTTGGGAACGCTATAGCAACGACACCATAGGCTGGCATCTCTATCTGGCAAGAAACACCTCTGCTCTTGCGGAAGTCGCTCTCTTCAAAGCACTGATAGATGGGGAGCGGCTCTTCCATGGACGTGCGCCACTATGGGCTGATGGACGCTTTGTGAATCCCAGTGCTGCCGCCCAAATACCTGAACGTATTGTGCGTGTGCTCGGGGTCATAGGGCTTGCTATGAAGGGAGACACCCTCGTGGTAGGGGTGCGTCGCCGCTCCACACTCTACAATCAAGAACGAATCAAAGAGGTTCTCCTCAACGCCCCGAACGCAACCTACGAGACACTAGAACTCGTGGGACTCTCCGATGACGCCATCTTCGAAGCCATTGATGCCCGCTTGTACGGTGAATGAAAGGAATAACGTGTCCCAATCGTCTCCTACGCGCCTCCTCGGAGCGCATATGCCCACCACGGGAGGTGTGCATAACTCCCTCCTCTCTGGTAAAGCAATCGGTTGTACTGCGGTTCAACTCTTCACGGCAAGCCCAAAACAGTGGGGACATAAGCCACTGGAGGAAGAGCAGGTTTCGGCGTTTCGCTCTGCACAAGAAGAGACTGGCATCGCCTTTACGGTGGCGCATGACTCCTACTTGATCAATCTAGCCGCCCCAGACCCTGCCATCCTAGAGCGATCACGCGGAGCCTTTCGGACGGAGATAGACCGCGCCCAAAGGCTGGGGATTCCGTGGGTAGTGACACACATGGGAGCCCATTTGGGGAAGGGGCTGGATGAGGCGATTGCACGACTGGTGGAGAGCTTGAAACTCCTCTTGGAGGCAACAGACGCAGAAGGCTATCAGACGGGAGTCGCTTTGGAGACTACGGCAGGGCAGGGGACGGGACTGGGAGCCTCTTTTGACGAGCTAGGAACGGTTCTGAAAGGGGTGGGAAATCACCCACGCCTCGGTGTTTGCCTCGATACCTGTCATATCTTCGTTGCAGGCTATGACATTCGGGACGAAGAGACCTATACGCAGACTTGGAACTCCTTCGATACCCATATCGGGAAAGACAAACTCAAGGTGATACACTCTAACGATGCCAAGAAACCCTTAGGAAGCCGTGTGGATAGACATGAGCATATCGGGGGAGGGGAGATTGGGGCATGGGCATTTGAGCGATTGGTAAATGATCCCACATTGAGCCATATCCCCATGATCCTGGAGACGCCCGAATCTGAGACAATGCACGCCGTCAACCTAGAACGCCTCAAGAGTATGCTGCACAAGGAGGTTTGAGGATGCAAATACACCTGCTCTGTTTTGGTCACCTCACCGACTACTTTGGCGCGGAACCACGTCTGATGGAGATGCCAGACGGAGCCACTGTGCAAGACCTCGTTGAGGAATTAGAGCGTTTAGAACCCCGTGCGAGTCAGCTTGCCAAACGCTGTCGTTTCGCTCTGAATGAAGAATATACTTCTCTACAGGCTCTTCTGACACCGGGGTGTACCGTTGCGGCACTCCCTCCCATGAGCGGAGGTTAGTTATCATGAAAAACAACGGTGGTTTCTTGATATGCAATTTCCCCGCATGAGTTGGGAAAATGCCCAGACTGGTTTCTTAGCGAGGACTTAGCATCATGGCAGAGGTAAAAGTAACAGAGGGTCTTCTCGACGTCGCAGAACTAGAAAAACGGGTTGCTAGCTCCTCGAACGGGGCGATATGTACCTTCATTGGACAGGTGAGGAACAATGCGAGAGGGCGCGAAGTCGCCTATCTGGAATATCAAGCCTACGTTCCAATGGCGGAAAAGGTGCTTCGGCAGATAGCGGAGAATGCAGAGGTACGTTGGGGGTGTGAAATCGTCATTCATCACCGTACTGGGCGTCTCGAATTGGGTGAGGCGAGTGTTGCAGTGGTGGTTGGCTCTCCCCATCGAGTGGCAGCATTTGAAGCCTGTCGTCACTGTATAGATACCCTGAAAGAGCAGGTTCCCATCTGGAAGCGTGAGGTTTGCCCCGACGGCTCTTATTGGATTGAGGGGGAGGAGGCTCTCCCCATTGAGGCTTCCTGAGGCGCTCTGCCCCAGAGTGAGAAGGGTAGGAAAAGATCAGTATGAATCTTATCTCTTCTATAGCGACACAAGGCAAAATCTGGCAGTCTTATCTCCGCCTGACCTCTGATAACCCTGTTATGCGTGAGGCGGCGATGGTCTCCCTTTATGAGGTGGGGGAGGCGAGTATTCCTTGCCTTACCCGTGGTATCAAGCCGGGCAATGCTATCCGTTCCCAGTGCGCCTCTGCCACAGTACTGCATCAACTTGGCGATAAGAAGGGGATGGAGTTTCTGCTAGAGACCCTGCGTTGGAAATTCCCCGTTGAGCCTGCGATTGGTGTCGAGTTGGAACCCGCTTTTCTTCGCATTGGAAACCCTGATGCCGCTCCTGCACTCCTTACCGTTTGGGAAAAGAATACCGATTGGCGTGATGAGAACCCATTAGTGCAGTCGATATGTCATTTGTGGGAGCAACTTGGAGACCCGCGTATTCTGGATGCTCTCTGTCAGCAGGCTTTTCGCATACCAGTATTGTTTGAAAAAACCATTCCCGCTTTTGGTGAGGTGGCAGTTCGTTACTTGGAGAGAATGCTCAAGGACCCCGCCCCACAACAGAGACTTTTGGCAGTTCAGACCCTCCGCCACATTCAGACGGGAAGCAGTGTTGCACTCCTGATCCCCCTTCTCCGCGATCCCTCTGATCTTGTGCGCTCCGCAATTCCAGAAGCTCTCTCTGAGGCAGGAGTTCCCAGCATCGTCATGCGTGAGGTGTTGGAGGCATTGCGGGCAGGCTATAGCTCTCCAGAGGCGATACGGGCACTTGGAGGTAGCACGGGACAGTTGGACATCACAACAGCCGACGCTTTTGTCCTGCTTCTTGAGCGGTGGAACCCCCATGCGCTGATCACTTCAGGAGACACGAGCGGCGCAGTGCTTGCCGCGATACCCTATCTCGTCAATGCGCCTTTGTCCAACGCACGCATCTCTTCCGCACTCTGTGGACTCTTGGAGAGGAGACCGGGACCCACTCTCACTGCGGAGATCGTCCAGGTTATCGGGGCGCGTGGTCTTCCAAGAGATGAGTGGGAGACACAACTGCGAAAGGTGCTTCTTGCTCAGCTCAGCTCCCCTGATGAACAGGTACGGAATTCAGTGGCGAATGCGCTACGGAATTGGGGGGACACTTACGGCGTCCAGTTTTTAGAGATTCTCGCGAAGCACCGCCCACAAGGAAATATTCTTTCCAAATTTCAAACGCTCTTGCGCGGAGGTAGCGATGCGGGTAAAATGGCAACCCAAGCCATGCAACAGGCATCACAGTGGCTTTCGCGGGTTTCCAAAGAGGCTTTTGACAAACAAAAACAGGAGGTAGAGCGTGCGGTTCTGCTTCAAGACACGCGCACTTACCCCCTGCTGGAAGAACTGCTTGCAAACGCGCTGGACAGCCTCCAACGGTCTCACAACCCCGCAGAGACGGAGCAGTATGTTGCGGTCTCTGTCGCCTCCTTACGACTTCTCGCCTCTCTCCCTCCCGATGGCGCAAAACAGACACAAAATCTGCTTATTCGTGCTCTCACAACCGTAAAGCATGGAACGCTCTATGAAGGCAACGTGGTGACACCCTTTCAAAATGCGGAGGTGCGCGACATTGGAAACCTCGTTCGTGTTGCCGCAGCCGAGGCACTTTTTGAGATATACGACAACGCGAGTTTTGCGATCTTCTTGGAGATTCTCTATCACCCTCTCATGGAGGTGAAAGGGACTGCTATCGTCTCACTTGGGCGATTAGGCGAGGTGCGTGCTTTACCCCATCTTCAGAGTATTACCGGTATTCCAGGGCATCCTCTTGTGGCGACGGCGCAGGAAGCCATTGCCGCCATTAAGCGCATCAACCCTCACGTTATGACTCTGCTTCGTGCCTCTTCTGCTAATCAAGTACACGACGACAAACTCTTGCGTCCTGTTATGGGAAACACCCCTGAAGCCCATCCTGAACAGCTTCTCCGCCCTTCCTCTGAGACCGAAGGAAGATAACCTCCCACAGAGTCCGTTGATCTCTTGGTGGAAGGCTGCTCTGTGGGATTTCAGTACTTTCTCTCCCGTCCCTTTCTCCCTGTGGGCAGTGAACAAGTCCTTGCAAACTCTTTGGAACTAGGCGAATGACTGATGTGTCAAGATCGCTTGCGGGTTGCAAAGTAAAGGGTCTTGGCGATTATAGAGATCGACGAATGCACGAACCACTTCTGGGTCAAACTGTTGCCCTGCTTGAGCGCAGATGAACTCCATAGCGCGATCTTGTGACCATGCCAAACGGTAAGGACGATCCGAGCAGAGTGCATCCCAAACATCTATAACGCTAAAAATACGTGCCACTGTAGGAATCTCCTCTCCACTCAACCCGCGTGGATAGCCTGTGCCATCCCACTTTTCATGGTGACAGTAGGGGATGGAGAGAGTGGCGTGAAGAAAGGGAATGGGGAGGAGCATCTCGTAAGCGAAAACGGGGTGCATCTTCATAATCGTCCATTCGTCTGGAGTCAAGGCTCCGGGCTTTTGAAGAATATGGTCTGGCACTCCTATCTTTCCAATATCGTGTAACAAGGCTCCCCAACGAACCGCAAGCAGGCTTTCCTCTTCAACCCCCATATGACGTGCCAAACGCAAGGTCATTGCGGTCACACGCTCACTATGCCCCTCTGTCTCCGCGTCCTTCATCTCCAATACACGAAGCCAGCCGTGTATGGTGGTCTCATAGATGGGAATGAGATCATGTAGGAGAGGTTGAGAGGCATCATGCCCTCGATCCTTCACGACGGCAAGCCCCTCAAGGTGAAGGGCATTTGGAAGGGGCAAATGGTGAGCAGCGTCTTCGGAGTGCAGAGCGCGGTTTCTTCCTTGCTTTTTGGCAAGGTGGAGAGCCGACTCCGCTTCGTGGGTGAGAGAGGAGAGTGTCCCGCCAACACTAGGTAGGGTAGCGACTCCAATGCTCACCGTCAAATTATGGATCGGTTGGACTTGTGTAGCAATAGCGGAACAGAGCCGCTCGGCAAGGTGACGTGCCCCCGGTGCATCGGTGCAGGGGAGGGCAATGGCAAACACTTCGGCACTATAACGCGTGACGAGATCGGTGGTGCGA
>CAMCUQ010000033.1 GCA_945878775.1 Chthonomonas calidirosea | reverse complement strand
TGCGAAGAGTAGAGTGGGAGATTATTGCGAATGAGTTTTTCTACCCTCTGGTAGTGGGTTCCTGTGAGAGGAGCGGTCTTACCCCAAAATAGCCCATGATGCACAATAAGCAGATCGGCTTCTGCCTCAAGGGCACGCTCGATGGTGTGGAGACAGGCATCGACGGCAACGGCGACACGCTGAACGGTTTCACGCCCCTCCACCTGCAAACCGTTATAGGCTCCTGCATAGTCGGGAACCGTTGCGGTTTGGAGGTAGTCATCTAAGTAGGCAACCAACTCTCGAAGGTGAATCATACTGTCTCCTTTGAACTGGGAGGGTGAAACTGAAAAAGCGACATTCCTCCATCCGCAAGCAGGGTTGCACCCGTAATATAGGAGGCTTCGGGTTGTGCCAAGAGCCAGAAAACATCTGCGACTTCGGCACTGGTCTGCAAGGTGGCAAGCGGGATATGCGAAATAAAAGTGTTTGGATCGGCACGCCCTTCCCGAAAAAGCCTTGCAGAGAGTCCTGCATCCACTATCCCTGGAGCCACGAGGTTCACTCGAATACCGTAGCGTCCCAGTTCCAGTGCCATGGTTCGTGCCAGCATTTTCAAGCCCGACTTGCTCACGCAGTAGGCGGAGATACCCTGTTGAGGCACGTCCTGCACCCAGGAACTGGTAAAGAGTAGGGTTCCTGAGACCTTTTGCGCCACCCACCTCTGAGCGATCTCCTGCGCCACATGAAAAGCCCCTGTGAGATTCACATCAAGATGAAAACCCCACTGCTCTGGCGACATCTCCAAAAAGGGAACTGGAGCCACCACTCCTGCATTCACAATGACAATGGAGGGCAGTCTCCCCTCACGCTCTAGGGCATCGAATGCCTCATGGAGAGCCTCTCTCTCTCTGCAATCGGCGCAGAGATAGAGCCACTGTTCTTGTGGAATTCCCCACGATACGATTTGTGTCTCTGCCGCCTTCACTTCAAGAAGATCGTTGAGGATCACGAAGTCGCCCGCGTGGACAAATTTCAATACAGTGGCTTTGCCAATATCGCCTAAGCCTCCCGTTACCATGATACAGCGGCTTTCCTGCATATTTACGCCTCTATTTCCCCAACATACCTGTTTTTCAAGCGATTCGTCGCTCTCAGCGCACTCTCTTCATCAGTATACCAAGCAAAGAAAATCTTCGAGAGTAGAAGTCTCATTTTTTTGTTTGACACAAGGCTTTAGGGTTGGTATAATAGATTATCTGGCACTAAGGCTAGATATTTTAAGCGTACAGGTCTGCTCTGGGCAGAATTTTAATATGCTCAGACCGTGTGGATTTGGGGAGTAGAGCAAAATCAATAAGGATTTTCGCGTCAACGATCAAATTTTAAGAGGTCCCCAGCGGATACGAGACGTTCGCCTCATCGATGAAGAGGGGCAAGCACTCGGAATTGTCAGTTTGCGTGAAGCCCTCGATATGGCACGTGAAAAAGGACTGGACCTCATTGAAGTCGCGCCACAAGCACAGCCTCCCGTATGTCGCATTATGGACTACGGTAAGTATAAGTATGAGATAGGCAAAAAAGAGCGCGACCAACACCGCAAGCAGAAACAGCAGGAGCTGAAAGAACTAAAACTCAGCCCCCGCACTGCTGAACACGACTTACAAGTGCGCGTGAAACGTGCTATCGAGTTTTTGGAGCATGGCGACCGCGTCAAAGTCACGATGTTCTTTAAGGCACGTGAAGTCACCCATCCCGAAATCGGCAGACGCCTGATGGATAAGATGGTAGAAGAGCTCACGGATCATGCCACCGTCGTCAAGCCTGTCTCCCTTGAAGGCAAGTTGATGACGCTGATCCTCAGCCCCAAGACCACTTAACCGCTATACAGATTGCCTCTTGCATCGCCTCGCGGAAGACACGTATGTTTTACGGTCAAAAAAGCCGGAAGCCGCAAACCGGCTTTTTTGTGTGCCGATTCTTTTGACCGTTTCATTGTCCTTTCGCCCTGCGGACACTCACCCCCCGTCATAGGGGAAAGACAGTGTCCCTAGGGGATGTTGTTTGATATTGTGAATGTGGGCATAGAGTGTTCAACAACTCTGAAACCCAAATCCTATTCGGAAAGTGTTTCTCTGACATGAAAAACCGATTGAAGACCAATAAGACAGCCCTCAAGCGATTTACCCGGAGTTCTACCGGTAAAATCCTGCGTTGCAAAACCGGATTGAACCACCTGATGAGCAAGAAGGGCGGCGCAAGACGTCGTAATCTTACCGCAGGCGATGTTCTCTATAAAGGTGACCGCAAGCGCATTTCTCGTATGCTTGGACAGGGTGTCTAAATTTAAACCTTCTCTTTAGCACTCGCTAAGAGTTTTGAAAGGAGTTCCCTATGCCGCGCGTCAAACGAGGCACAATGACCCATAAGCGTCATAAGAAAGTCCTCGAAACCGCAAAAGGTAATTTTGGTGGCAAGCGTAATCTGTTCCGCACCGCCCATGAGCAACTGCTCAAATCGGGTAATTACGCCTACCGTGACCGCCGCAACAAGAAGCGTGAGTTCCGTCGCCTATGGATCACTCGCATTAGTGCTGCCTGCCGTGCTGAAGGAATGCAGTATTCCCGATTCATCGACGGGCTTACCAAAGCGGGTATCAGCTTGGATCGCAAGGTGATGGCAGAGATGGCGTTTGGAGACCCTGATACATTTAGGCAGCTCGTCGCGCAAGCGGCGAGCGCACTCGTATAATTCGGGAGAGCCTCACAACAAAACGCCAAACTTCCCACGCAGAAATGCCTTTGTGCTATGGGAAGCCACAATAACTGAAAGAGACGCCCTGTTCGCTCTCCCTTAACGCCCTTTAGCGGTCGGGAGAACCCGTGAACAGGGCGTCTCTCTGCCTGCTAGGTTTTCTCACTGCCCAAAACGGAGGAGCATACCGTGTCTGACATCATAAAACAACAGCGCGACGACGCTTTGAAAGAGATCGCAACCGCGCTTAGCATTGCCGAGCTAGAAGAGATAGAGACTCGTTACTTGGGGCGCAATAAAGGCTTGAACGAACTTCGAAGAACCGTTGGTTCCCTGCCAAAAGAGGAGCGTCCTGCCTTCGGCGCACGAATCAACGATGCCGTGGCGGAGTTGACATCCGCCATTGCAGTACGCCGCACTGCCCTAGAGGAGGCGGCACTCGTACACAAACTCGCCTCTGAAGCCCTCGACGTTACTCTGCCCGGCAGACCCTCTCGCGTGGGACGAACACACCCTCTCACCCAGACTACAAACGACATCAAGGGCGTTCTGTCCGGAATGGGCTACGAGTTTGTGGACGGTCCCGAACTAGAGGAGTATCGCTATAACTTTGGCAAGCTGAACTACCCCGAAGACCATCCCGCCATGGACGAGCAGAACTCTTTCTTTGTGAGCGACGACCTGCTGCTGAGAACCCAAACAACGACCCTGCAAGGGCGCATTATGGCGCAAAGACGCCCCCCTTTCCGTATCGCCACAGTGGGGCGGTGCTTCCGCTACGAAGCGATAGATGCGACACATCATCATACTTTTCATCAGGTAGATGTTTTTATGGTGGATGAAAAAATCTCTATGGCAGACCTGAAAGGGACATTGGGAGCCTTTGCGCGTGCCATGTTTGGGCAAGAGACCCTCGTCCGTTTTCGCCCCGACTTCTTTCCGTTCGTCGAACCCGGAGTAGATTACTCTATCGCGTGGCGCGGACGCTGGCTAGAGTTGGGTGGTGCAGGACTCATTCACCCCAACATTCTGCGCGAACACGGAATCGATACCGAAAAATATAGCGGTTTTGCCTTTGGATTGGGCATTGAGCGGGTCCATATGCTTCGCACCGGTGTGGATGACCTACGCCTCTATCTGGAGAACGATCTCCGCTTCTTAAAACAATTCTGAACCCAACGAGGAGAAAACCATGCTTGTTCCTCTGGAATGGATACAACAATATGTGGCTGTCCCTGCCGACACAAAAGAGATAGCCCACCGCCTGACAATGGGGGGATTGGAGGTCGAAGAGACTCTCGATTCCGAGATAGGTTCCGTGCTGGATGTCTATATCACGCCGAATCGGGGAGATTGCCTTTCGATGCTAGGAGTGGCACGTGAGATCGCGGCACTCTATGATCTGCCTCTTACTCCCCCTTCCCCCCCAGAATCGCAACAGGGCGGAGAAACGGCAACGCGCACCTCAGTGCAAATTGAGGCACCTGATCTCTGCCCGCGCTATGCGGCACGCCTCATTCGAGGGGTGAAAATCGGGGATTCGCCGGAATGGTTGCAACAACGCCTGATAGCCGCAGGACAACGCCCCATTAATAACCTGGTGGATGTCACCAACTACGTCATGCTGGAACTGGGGCAACCGCTCCATGCCTTCGACTTCGACACTCTGGCAGAGAACCGTATCGTCGTGCGCCGTGCGAATGAAGGGGAAAGCCTCACTACGCTGGATGGAGAGGTGCGCGAACTGACCTCTGAGATGCTTGTCATTGCAGACGCCCTTCGCCCTGTCGCTCTTGCTGGAGTGATGGGAGGGGCAGAGACGGAGGTCACAGAAAAGACGACGAACATTCTGCTCGAATCGGCGCACTTCAACCCGCTGAGTGTTCGGCGTACCGCCCGCACGCTTGGCATGAGAACGGAAGCCTCCTATCGCTTTGAGCGTGTTGTTGACCCCGAAGGAGTGCGTCGCGCCGTAGATCGCGCCTGTGAGCTTCTTGCACTGATAGGACAACCCACAGCCCTTTCTGGCGTTGTGGATTCCTACCCTGCCCCGGAAGCCCCGCGTGTGATCTCTCTGCGTGTGCGCCGTACCGTCGATCTCCTCGGTATTCCAGATATAACCGCCGAAGTTGCGACCGACTGCCTAAAGAGATTGGGCTTCGGCGTTGTGCAAGAGCAAGGCACTCTTCATGTCACCGTTCCCGCCTCTCGCCCTGACCTCACTCTGGAAGAGGATTTGATCGAGGAAGTAGGGCGCATCTACGGGTACGAAAACATACCCGAAACGCTCCCGATTGGCTCCACAACACGCGGAGGAGATAGCGCAGAGGGGACTTTCCTGAACGAGATTCGGCGAATACTTACGGCGGTTGGACTGCAAGAGGTGGTGAGCCATAGCTTGACTCCGCCCTCGATATTTGATGTGACGCCTCACGATCCGAGGCGTGTCGCGGTTCGGAACGCGCTCTCGTATGAGATCAATGGTCTGCGCCGAACCCACTTGCCGGGGCTTTTGCAGGTTGCCACCCGCAATGCCACCCGCGCAGGACAGAACTCTCTGGCACTTTTTGAGGTGGGGCGCGTGTGGCAGAACGAGTACATCGCGGAGATGCACACTCCGGTAGAACTCCTCTCTGTTGCGGGGCTTCTGACCGGAGAACTAGAAGAGGTGGGCTGGCAACGGGACAGAAAGCCTCTGCTTGCCGATTTTGGGGCAGTGCGGGGTATTGTCGAACGGCTCTTGGAGGGTTTGCAGGTCAAAAATTACACACTCACTCCTCTCGGCGACAAAAGCGAAGACTACCCACAGTTCCACCCCGGCAGAACGGCTCTCATTCATCTCTCGGACGAGTATTCACCGGGGGTTGTGGGCGAACTGCATCCACGTTTCGCGCCGCAAATGGAGTTGAGAAACCGAATCTATCTCTTTGAGATTCCACTGGACGCGCTAGGAGCGGTCGCCCTCTCCGAAAAGAGATACCAAGCCTCCTCCCGATTCCCTGTTGCTGTGCGCGATCTGGCTCCCCGTGTGACACGGGAGACCACTTTCGCAGAAATCGAGGCGGCAGTAAATAGCGCGAACGTTTCAAACCTTGCAGAGTGGCGTTTGACTGATGTCTATCAGGGAACTCCACTCCCCGAAGGAACTAAGAGCCTGACCCTCTCCTTCACTTTTCGCTCGGCAGAGGGAACTCTCACGGAAGCGGAGATCGGGGCGGGGATGGAGACACTGCGGGCAAGCCTAATAGAGAAGGCTCAAGCGACCTTCGTCGCCTAGAGCTTTTGGGTTCACTCACGCCACAAGAACCGCCTTCCTCTCTGTTTTTGGGGAGAAGGCGGTTCTTGTGTTTGTCATGCTCTAAAGAAACACTCTACAACGGAGACGCCCAAAGATCGTCCAAGACACTCCGATTAAGCACTTTCACATGCCCATCGGCAAAAAGCGTTGGGTAGCGTTGTGAAGACGGAAAAAGACTCCCATGCCACCTCCCCGCGCCATCAAAAAGAACGTTCACCTGCGCCGGGTACTGAAAGGACATTTCACCCGCATGACGGAGCGCAATTTCGGTACGATAGTAATAGCTCGTCCCAAACTTCTCGTAGCTTGAAGGCGTCGCATCAAGAGGCAAGCCCGTGAAATCTTCGGTATCAAAGCCTGTGTCGGCAGGACAGCGGAACAGCTCTTTCGACTTAACGTAGGGTTGCAAAACCTCTTGGATCATTCCGATGGTAGGGATGTCTTTTTGAAATTCGGGATGAGAGCTCCAAATAATGGGAGTATAGCGGTCGGCAGGGTCAATGGCGTAGGGATAGAGTCCATCGTAGTCCTGCGAATACATAGAGATGCTCAACCCGATCTGACGTAGATTCGAGACACAACCCACTTCTCGCGCCTTTCCTCGCGCCGTCAGAAAGACAGGGAAAAGTAGCCCTGCCAGTATAGCAATAATAGCAATGACGACTAGCAGTTCTATGAGCGTAAAACCCCACTGCCTACTGAAATCGTGTGTTTTTTTCACTTTCCTCCTCCTTTGTTTTCCTCTTCTCTTCTGTGGTCCTTTTCTCCTTCTTGAGTCCATCAGCCTATTCTGATTGCCCTATCCTTCGAGGCTGTGAAATAGTCCACAGGAAATTTTGAAGAGTCTGGAACCGAATAAACCTACTTACTGCGTATCCATATTAAGGAAATGCAAAATTTCTTATAGAGTGAGTGAAACAAACAGAATGAAGAGCCGTCTATTTAGTACACCACCTTGTTTGCAAGTGGCTTTTCGCCTGTGACCAAGATTTCAGTTGAGGAGTGAGAATAGAGATGACAAACCAAGCCTTACATAAAAAAGTACCTTTCGTACTTGGAATTCCGGTTGTGTTTGGATTAGGGGCAATGTTTGCGATGGGACTGCGTGGCAGTGCCGGTGCTCAAAATACAAAGCCTCCCGTTCAACCGACAGCACAAGCACTAGAGTTACAGACCGCTTTTGAGCAGGTGGCGGCAGCGATACGCCCCTCCGTTGTATTCATCCGTAGTAGACAGAACACACGCACCGCACAAGATGATGGGGGAGCGAACCCCTTTGACTTTACACCGGGACAACCACGGAGCTTCCGTATGCCTCGCCAGCGTGCCTATGCCAGTGGCTCCGGCGTCATTGTACGCGGAGATGGCTACATTCTCACAAACGACCACGTTGTGCAGGGCGCCGACAAGGTTCTCGTGCGCCTCCAAGATGGACGGGAGTTTAGTGGAATCGTAAAGCGCGACTTCAAGAGCGATCTCGCCCTTGTCAAGATAGATGCAACGGGCTTGCCTTCTGCCCAACTGGCAGATTCGAGCAAGGCAAAAGTGGGACAATGGGGAATCGCCTTCGGTAGCCCCTTCGGGCTGAACGATACCATGACAGTGGGAATCGTCTCCTCTCTGCACCGAAACCAACAGATCGGTATGGGAGCAAACGGACGCTACTACTCTAGCCTCATTCAGACGGATGCGAGCATCAATCCGGGAAACTCTGGCGGTCCTCTTGTTGACCTCTATGGACGTGTAGTGGGGATTAATGTCGCTATCGAGTCTCCAACCGGCGGAAGTGTTGGAATCGGATTTGCGATTCCCTCCAACACCGCAAAATATGTGATGGAGCAACTGATCACTAAGGGCAGCGTTACACGGGGCTATATGGGCTTGGCACCCAAAGAGATGACCTACGATGAGCAGAAGCGTTACGGCGTGAAAAAGGGCGTTTTGGTGATGCAGGTTCAAGATGGAACCCCCGCCGCCAAAGCCGGCTTTCAAGTGGAAGATGTTATTCTGCGCTTCAATGGCAAGCCCATTGAGAGCGAAGCCGACTTCCGCGAGGCTGTCGCACGCACAAGCCCAGGAACCTCTGTTCCTATCATTGTAAAACGTAACGACAGTGAGAAGACCATCAACGTCACCATTGGTGCTGCCGACGAACCCAAAGCACCCGCAACAGACAATGCCCCCAAAGCAGAAGCGCGTGGTAAAGTGGGAATCGTTGTAGGAGATGCCACCGATCCGCAGGTTCGCACCGAACTGAAACTGAAAGCGGACATTAAGACTGGCGCAGTTGTGGTAGAGGTTGTTCCCGGTAGCCCAGCGGCAGAGGCAGGAGTAATGCCCGGTGATGTGGTTGAGCGCATCGACGGCAAAGCGACTCCAAACGCCGAGGCACTGACAAACGTGGTGAAATCCTTGCCAAGTGGCAAAGAAATCACAATTGTTATTCGCCGTGGGAACCAACAGATACTCACCAACATAGAATTAGAGTAGTAGTCGTTATAAGGCGCGGGTGATAGGAGACGAGGTGAATTTTCTCGGTTCCGGTGTTGCTCCCCGCGCCTCCAGTCTCTCCCAAGAGATGGGAACCACTTTTGAGCAACACCCTTCATTTAGAAAGCGTAGGGTAATACGATGGAGACCATGACTCCACATCTAAGATCAGAGCCAAAATTAGTGCGTGTTCCTGAGTGGTTGTACTACCTCACTGATGAGCAGTTTATTCTGTGGTGCAAGCAGAGAAAAGTGCATGTCGCCTCTTCTCTCCGCCCTTTCCCTGAAGAGGAGCGCGCCGCGATATTCCGGTACATGGTACGCCAAGAACTCGTCAACTAATGAACGATAGAGGTGTATTGCAGGGTTGCTAGATGCGAATAGAGAGTGGGTATGCCAATACATATCGGCATACCCACTCCTTTTTGTTATGTTGCTGGACTCAATGGCTCTCCATAACAGGCTACTACTTGCGGTACACTATAGCCACACAAAAAACTAGAGGATGAATTGGGATGAAAATCGTGGTGGGGTTAGGCAATCCGGGCAAGCAATATGAGGGTACAAGGCATAATGTCGGCTTCGAGGTGATAGAGGTTCTGGCAAAACGACACAATATTGCGGTGACAAAGCGCAATTTCCGCGCGGTCTTTGGAGAGGGCGCAATGGGTGGAGAGAGGGTTCTTCTTGTCCGCCCCATGACCTTTATGAACCTTTCCGGTGATGCGGTTGCCGCTTTGTGTCGCTACTACAAAGTGCCTCCCGAAGAGGTGATTGTTATACTAGACGATATAGCCCTCGATGTCGGGCGACTGCGCCTACGATTCAAAGGCTCTGCGGGGGGGCACAACGGGCTTGCCAACATTATAAAGCTACTTCACACCGAAGATATTCCCCGCGTTCGGGTAGGAGTTGGCTCTCCTCGCCCCGGTGCAATGGTCGATCATGTGCTATCCCGTTTCGGGGCAGAGGAGCGTGAAGCGATAGAGAACGCCTCGGAAAAGGCAGCAGATGCCATTGAGTGTGCTGTTCGAGAAGGGTTCGAGAAAGCGATGAATCGCTTCAATCTCTCGGACAAACCCGCAAAAGAGTCACCTCATTCTGCCCCTCCTTTGGCTTGACAAAGGACAAAGGCGCGGGTAACATATCCGCGCATCGTATTATCAACCTCCTTTAGGGGGCTCGCGGAGCCAGACGCCTCCGTTGAAAAGGAGCTATTTCCTGCATGGCGAAAGTTTTAATTATCGTCGAATCTCCGGCAAAGACAAAAACCCTCAAGAACTTTTTGGGAAATGACTATCAGGTCGAAGCAAGCATGGGGCATGTTCGCGACCTTCCAGAAAAGAAGTTGGGCGTTGATACAGAGAACGATTTCACTCTTTCCTACGAGGCGATACCTGAGCGCAAAGAGGTATTGCGAAAACTGACCAAAGCGGCAAAAGAGGTGGACCAAGTCTTCCTCGCCTCTGACCCTGACCGGGAAGGAGAGGCGATCTCATGGCACTTAGCACAGGCATTGAACCTGAAAAATGCCCAACGGATTCAGTTTAACGAGATCACCAAGCAGGCAGTCACACAGGCACTCAATACTCCGCGCACTCTCAATATGGATAAAGTGAATGCCCAACAGGCGCGTAGAGTACTGGATCGGCTGGTGGGCTACAAACTCTCTCCCATCCTCTGGCGCAAGATACAGAAGGGGCTGTCGGCAGGGCGCGTGCAGTCTGTCGCAGTACGCCTTGTCTGTGACCGTGAGCGCGAAATAACGGCGTTCGTTGCAGAAGAGTATTGGAGTCTGACGGCAAACCTCACCCCACAGTCGCCTGCCAAGCGGTTCCCCTTCAATGCGAAGCTCTTCTCTCGCAATGGTAAAAAGCTGGAGATCAAATCGGAGGCGGACGTTCAGCAGGTCGTACAGGATGTAGAGGGAGCCAATTACGCCGTCGCAGAAGTGAAAAGGCGCGAAACCAAGCGCAATCCCGCCCCTCCCTTCATCACAAGCACCCTTCAGCAGGAGGCAGCACTCAAGCTTAACTTTACGAGCCGAAGCACGATGCAGGTGGCACAAGACCTCTACGAAGGGATCGAATTGGGAGGGCAAGGGAGCGTTGGACTCATTACTTATATGCGTACCGACTCGGTGCGCGTGGCAGGGGAGGCGCAAGGGGAGGCACGACAGTATGTCACCGAGCGATATGGAGCCAACTACCTCACTCCCACCCCACGCCAATATAAGACCAAGAACTCGGCACAGGACGCGCACGAAGCTATTCGCCCCACTTCCTGCTTTCGAGAGCCAGAAACGGTTGCGCCCTACCTCTCTGCATTGCAGCTCAAACTCTATCGCTTGATCTGGCAACGCTTTCTTGCCTGCCAGATGAGTTCCGCCATTATGGATGTCACCACTGCGGATATTCACGCCTCTGGGGGAGCCAACACCGGAGCCCCCTATAACTTTCGGGCAACGGGGAGCGTAGTCAAATTCGACGGCTTTATGCGTGTCTATACCGAAGGTAAAGACACCGAAGAGGTGAGCGATGAAGAGCAACCGCCATTGCCAGAGTTGAATGCACAGCAACCACTCGACCTTATTCAGTTATTACCACGCCAACACTTCACAGAACCGCCTCCTCGCTATACTGAGGCGACCATAGTGAAGACTTTGGATGAACTTGGTATCGGACGCCCTAGCACCTACTCCAGCATCATCTCCACAATCCGAGATAGGGGCTATGTGGAACTCACGGAGAAGCGATTCCACCCCACCGATCTCGGTCTCACCGTGACCGATCAACTAGTAAAGCACTTCCCCCATATCCTAGACGTGAAATTTACTGCCGATATGGAGAATCGTTTGGACTTAGTGGAAGAGGGCAAGGTCGATTGGATAGTTCTTTTGCGTGATTTCTATACCCCCTTTGAGGAGACGCTCCGCCTCGCCTCTACGGAGATGGAGAGCCTCAAACCTGCGCCCGTTGAGACGGAGTTTAAGTGCCCTCTCACAGGCAATGTCATGCTGAGACGGCAGGGACGTTTTGGCGAGTTTTTGGGCTGTAGCGGCTTCCCTAAGTGTCGCAAAATTGTAAACTTCAACGCAGAGGGGACTCCGATCAACCAAGATGGCACTGTCGTCGATTGGGATCACCTTGCCTGCGGACAGGATGCCAGCACAAAAGAGGCAATGGAGACTCCCGTCGTCGTAGACCCGCGTAGCCTCCCCAACGCCACACAGTATGCCTGTCCGAAGGAGCATGGGGTTATGCTTCTGCGTCAGAGCCGTTATGGGGCGTTCTTGGGCTGTAGTGAGTATCCAAAGTGCCGTACCCTGTTGAAATGCTCAGCAGAGGGCGTGATGACCGAAGGGCAGGACTTCCAGTGTACCTACTCGGAAGAGGAACCCCCCAAACGCCGTGGACGCGCCACTACCGCTAAAAAGGCTGGCGCGACGCGCAAAGCCGGAGCCGTCAGCAAAGCCCGCAAAGCCCCCAAGAGCGGAGCCTAACCGATGACGCGTGAGGTACGACTCACCTCTGTTCGGGCAGAAGTGCTAGAGACGCCTCTCTACTCTCCCTTTGTGACCTCACAAGGGAGAGCAGACAAGGCGCATTGTGTTGTTATCACATTTGGTCTCAGCGATGGGCACGAGGCGTATGGCGAATCTACTCCCGTGGAGTACGTCACACACGAGACAGTTGAGAGCGTCCTGAAAACAGTAGAGCGGATCGCACCGCAATTAGTGGGCTTAGTGGTGGGGCATTATCGCCGCCTCTTCCGTGTGATCGCAGAGTGCGCTCCAGCAGAGCCTTCCGCGCGATGTGGTTTAGAGATGGCGGCTCTACACGCTTGGACGCTTGTAACGAAACTGCCACTCCAGAGCCTCTGGGGAGGTGCGTGCGATTCTGTGGAGAGCGATCTCACCATTCCCATTGTGCCAGAGGCAGGAGAGATTACAGAGTTTGCTTACTCTACGGGCATTCGAGTCTTCAAGATCAAGGTGGGAGGGGGAGAGCTAGAACAGGATTTTGCCCGCGTCAAAGCGGTTCGGGAGGCGGCTCCCGAAGCCCTCATTCGTGTCGATGCGAATCAGGCATTTACCCCTGATCAGGCGATCCGTTTTGTAGGGAGGCTATTAGAAGAGGGGACGCATCTGCAACTGCTGGAGCAACCCGTTCCTATGAACGATTGGGAGGGGATGGCGCGTGTGGCTGCCGAGTCTCCGGTTCCTGTCTTTGCCGATGAGAGTTTGCGTTCCCCTCAAGATGCCCTTCGCCTTGTGAATACTCCTGTGCAGGGCTTCAACTGCAAAGTCAATAAGTGTGGAATTGCGGGAGTTTTGGATATTATCGCCATTGCAAAGTCGGCAGGACGGCAACTTATGTTGGGCTGTATGCTTGAGACACACCGAAGCATCGCCCTCTCTTTGGCACTTGCGTGTGGTACTGGGGCTTTTGATTATATCGATCTAGACTCCCATCTGCTCTTAAATGAGATGGGTACAAATACCCATTTCTGGCAAGAGGGCGCAAAAATGTCGCTGGTTTTTCCAGAAAGGGACTGAGGACACTATGGAGATAGGCTTCATCGGGCTTGGGAAAATGGGGGGCAATATGACAGAGCGATTGACGCAGGCAGGGCATCGCGTCGTCGGCTGTGATCCCTCTCCCGAAGCGAGAGCGCGTGTTGAGCGTGTGGGAGCAACGGGCGTGGAGAACTTTGCCTCTCTGGTGGAGAGCCTAGAACAGTCTCCCAAAATTATTTGGTGTATGGTTCCTGCCGGAGAGATCACAGAAAAGGTTCTTAATGAGGTAGCAGAGCTTCTCTCTCCGGGAGACATTTTGATTGATGGTGGCAACTCAAAGTATAGCGATTCGCTGAAGAGGCACGATGCTTTTCAAGAGCGGGGGCTGAAGTTTCTGGATGTGGGGACTTCGGGCGGAATCTGGGGCTTGCAAGAGGGCTACTGCCTCATGGTGGGTGGAGATACAGAGACGTTTGCTATCGTAGAGCCTCTCTTCATGGCACTTGCACAAGATGGTGGTTTGCTCCATGTGGGAGCTGCGGGGGCTGGTCACTATGTCAAGATGGTTCACAACGGCATTGAATATGCCCTCATGCAGTCCTATGCCGAAGGCTTTGAGATCATGAAGGCTGCGCCCTATCCCAATCTCGATCTACATGCGATATGCGATCTCTGGATGCACGGTAGTGTGGTGCGCTCTTGGCTCCTCGAATTAGCAGCGCATGCCTTCGAGAAAGACCCCACTCTGGAAGGCATTAGTGGTTATGTGGAGGACTCTGGAGAGGGACGCTGGACAGTAGAGTCGAGTATTGAGTCGGGAGTCCCTTCGCCGGTTATTGCACTCTCACTGTATCTCCGTTTCCGTTCCCGCCAAACTGAGAGTTTCAGCGCAAAGGTGCTTGCCGCCCTCAGAAATGAATTTGGCGGTCATGCGGTTCGCACAAAGAGAGAGGATTCGTAGTATCATGGTCGATATAGCGTCGCTTTCGCAGGGCGCCTCTGGTTCGCAGGCGGCTTGGCAGGCAGTAGAGCCGTGTGCATTTGTGCTGTTTGGCGCGACAGGAGACCTCACGCGCCGTAAGATCATCCCTGCTCTCTTCAGCCTCAAGGTTCAGAACCTTCTGCCTGAGCCTTTTGCGGTGGTGGCGTTTGCCCGCAAAGATAAGAACGACGAGAGTTTTCGGGCAGAACTCCGCGAGGCGGTAAAAGAGTTTGCCCCTCATCTCCCTTCGGAAGGCTCCCTCTGGGACGATTTTGCACAGCACATTTATTACCTACGCGCTACGCTAGACGAGAGCGAGGGCTACGAACGCTTAGGGGATCAACTCCGTTCGCTCGATAAACACTACGGAATCCCCGGTAATAGGGTCTACTACCTCGCAACTCCACCAGACAACTTCAGCAGTATCATTCAGCATCTTGGTGAAGCGGGCTTAAATCAGCCAGAGCAAGAGGGGCGTTGGGTGCGCCTCGTGATCGAGAAACCCTTTGGGTATGACATCGATTCCGCGCGGGCATTAAATGCAGAGCTACAGGCATACTTCAACGAAGAACAGATATATCGTATCGATCACTATCTCGGCAAGGAGACCGTTCAAAATATTTTGGTGTTGCGCTTTGCAAACCAGATTTTTGAACCTCTTTGGAATGGAAGATATATCGATAATGTGCAGATCACGGTTGCCGAAACGCTCGGAATGGAGGGGCGTGGCAACTACTTTGAGAAGTCGGGAATCACCCGTGACATGGTGCAGAACCACGCCTTGCAGGTACTCACCCTGATCGCCATGGAGCCGCCTGTCGATCTGAAAGCCGACGCCATACGGGATGAGAAGGTGAAGGTCTTGAAGTCGATTCGCCCTTTCACCCCGGAGGATGTGGCGCGTTGGACGGTGCGCGGGCAGTACGGTGCTGGCAAAATGGATGTGCATGGGAAGCAAGAGCAGGTTTCGGGTTACCGTGCAGAAGCAGGGGTTGATCCTCGTTCCGAAACCGAGACTTTTGCAGCGTTTCGATTTGAGATTGAGAATTGGCGTTGGGCAGGCGTTCCTTTCTATGTTCAGGCAGGCAAACGAATGCCCCGGCGTGTCACAGAGGTTCAGATTCAGTTTAAGGCGATCCCTGAAGTGCTGTTTGCACGTCAGAATATGGCTCCCATCGAAGCGAACCGCCTCATTATTCGTATTCAACCGGATGAAGGGGCTAGCCTCGAGATAACCTGCAAGGCTCCGGGACCCCGCTTGGATGTGTTGCCTGTTCGTATGGATTTCCGCTATGGCTCTAGTTTTGATACCCCCTTGCGTGATGCCTATGAACGGTTGATTCTGGACACTGTGCGGGGAGACGCCTCGCTCTTTGCACGCAACGATGAGGTAGAGGCGGCTTGGAAGCTCATCACGCCTGTGTTGGAAGCGTGGCGCGATCTCTCGTGCCCCCTCTTTCCCAATTATGCGGCAGGCACGTGGGGTCCCGACGCGGCAAACTCGCTCTTGGCAGGGAAATGTGCGTGGCATTTTCCGCAGTAGCGGAGAAGTGATGCCGTAAAGTGGTCTCTTTGCAGGAGGTAGTTTTCAGCAGAGATGCCCTCATGAAACTCGCACAAGAACTGCCCCCCTTAATCTGTTGTCTCTCTTCGAGAGCTTGG
Organism: Chthonomonas calidirosea; assembly: GCA_945878775.1. GTDB lineage: Bacteria > Armatimonadota > Chthonomonadetes > Chthonomonadales > Chthonomonadaceae > CAIJLM01. The sequence continues at coordinate 9,620 of CAMCUQ010000033.1, read as the reverse complement.
CACTCTAAAACTTCTGGAGGAGACTCTTTTGATACGCTATAGCACCCTGATTTTGTCTGTGTTTACCACACTTCTCTGCCCCGTAGCATCGCTGGCGCAGACGAATCAGAAATGGCGTGTGACTCTGGAAGCAGGTCCAGTATGGCAGAGCCGAAACGATGTGCAGATTCCAAATAACACCGGAACACGTTTTTCGCTCAATCGTCTGACGGGAGGGGGTCCTTTCGGGAATTTTCGGATTACCGCATTGTACGACCTGAACCGAAAGACCGGATTGCGTTTGGTCTACGCACCACTCCGAATCGCGGAGATGGGCTTGCTAGCTCAGCAGACCTCCTTTGCCGGAGCCAACTTTGTAGCAGGAACACCCACGGAGGGTATTTACCAGTTTAATTCGTATCGACTCAGCTACTGGTACCGGTTCCATCAGGATCATCGCTCCCAATGGAGAGTTGGCTTGACCTTGAAAGTGCGGGACGCCCGTGTCGCACTCCGCCAAGGAGGATTGGGGAGTTCTGACTACAATCTGGGCGTGGTTCCCCTGATCCACGTGGGAGGCGAACACAGGTTGGCGGATCGCTGGAAACTCTTGGTCGATTTCGATGGAGCCGCCGCGCCACAAGGACGCGCTTTCGATTTGGGACTACATTTGGGTTATGACTTAGGGCGTGATACCACCCTTTTGCTTGGCTACCGCACTCTGGAAGGTGGAGCCAATGTCAAGCAGGTCTACAACTTTGCTTGGTTTAACTACCTGAGCATAGGTGTGAGCTGTCGCTTCTAAGGAGAACATTCCAATCCGTAGACGCTTCACTTTTCATGCACGGATACCTCTTTGGTAAGAAGATTCTGGTTATGGAAGTAGCGGCTCCGTTTCTCTATTTTTCGCTATACTACACAAAGAAAGGGACAACCATGCTTAAGAGGCTCTGGTTGATCGCAGGAATCCTAACCTTGACACACAGTGTTTCTCATGTGGATGCGCAAAAAAAGAGTGTTCCCCCCACTGAGCGTAAAGAGGTGCGTGACGTGCTTCATGGGGTGGAGCTGATTGACCCCTATCGGTGGCTGGAAGACCAAAAAAGCCCCGAAACACGCCAATGGATAGAAGCCCAAAACCAACATACCAAATCTCTCTTGGGGAAATGGCAGGGGCGCACCGCAATGGAAAAACGGCTTTCAGAACTCCTGAAAGTGGATAGCATCGGCGTTCCCACAGAGCGCAAAGGGTACTACTACTACTTCAAACGCCTCGCCAATCAAGACCAACCGGTTCTCTATCGGCGCAAAGGACAGAGCGGAGAGGAAGAACCGCTTCTCGATCCCAATGTGATGAGCGCAGATAAGACCCTCTCCGTGCGTATGCTCGATATTTCGGACGATGGCTCTCTACTGGTTTATGGTACACAGCAGGGTGGAGAGGACGAGATCACGGTTTATATTATGACCACCCACGACCATCGCCCGCTCAAAGACGTATTGCCAAAGGCGCGCTACTTTGGGGGCGTGTCGCTAACTCCCGATAACAAGACCCTCTATTATGGACGACAGGAGGAGGAGGGACCCCGCGTCCGTTCTCATGTTCTCGGAACCGACGTCAAGAATGATCCTCTCCTCTTTGGAGCCAGTTATAAGCCGGGGCAAGGGGTGGGTATCTATGTCACGGAAGATGGCAAGTACCTCGTAATGAACTTCTACTACGGTTCGGCGGGTAATAAGACCGATGTCTATGTACAGAGCCTTACCACACCAAACGCGCCTGTAGTACCCATCGTCACCGATATAGAAGCACGCTTTGAGCCACACGTCATTGGGGACACACTCTACTTTGAGACGAGTTGGAATGCCCCGAATGGGCGCGTGCTGAAGGTCGATCTTAAGAAGCCAGACCGAGCGAACTGGAAAGAGATTATTCCCACTAGCCCAACCTCGGTTTTGGAGAGCATATCACTTGTGGGAGGACGCATCTTTGCAAACTACTTAGAAAACGTCGCCTCTCGCCTACGTATCTTTAAGACCGACGGAAGCCCAGATGGAGAGATTAAGTTCCCTTCCCTTGGCACAGCAAGTGGAGTGAGCGGTTCATGGAAGCGCAAAGAGGCGTTTTATACCTTCACCTCCTTCGTAACACCCCGCACCACCTATCGCTACGATGTGGGAACTCGTGCCGAGCAAGAATGGGCAAAATTGAATGTCCCGGTTGACCCCACTCAGTTTGAGGTGAAACAGGTCTTCTATTCCTCAAAGGATGGAACCAAAATTCCCATGTTCCTCATCCACAAGAAGGGGATTACTCTGGATGGAAACCGCCCCACGCTCCTCTATGGTTATGGCGGGTTCAACATTAGCCTCACCCCTTCATTCTCTTCTGTCGCCGCCATGTGGGCAGAGAGCGGGGGCGTCTATGCCATTGCGAACCTACGCGGTGGTGGAGAGCTTGGAGAGGCTTGGCATCAGGCAGGAATGCTGGAGAAGAAGCAGAACGTTTTTGATGACTATATCTCGGCGGCAGAGTGGCTCATTCAGGAGAAGTATACAAGCTCGAAGAAATTAGCAATAGCGGGAGGGAGTAATGGAGGCTTGCTTGTGGGAGCAGCAATGACACAGCGTCCCGAACTCTTTCAGGCGGTAGTCTGTTCTGTTCCTCTACTCGACATGGTGCGATTCCATAAGTTTCTTATCGCGCAGTTCTGGGTTCCCGAATACGGCTCTGCCGACAATGAGAGCCAATTCAAGTACATCTATGCTTATTCGCCCTATCACCATGTGAAACAGGGGACTGCCTACCCTGCAACGCTCTTTGTGACAGGAGATGCCGATACCAGAGTCGCCACTCTTCATGCTCGTAAGATGGCGGCGATGGTGCAATGGGCAACGAGTTCGGATCGCCCTGTACTGCTCCACTACGATACCAAAGCCGGACACTCTGGCGGGAAACCGATCAATAAAGTGATTGAGGACACCGCAGATGAGCAGGCTTTCCTCTATTGGCAACTGGGCATGGAGGTTCGAAAGTAGCCTTTGTGAGTGTTCTCTATGATCAGTAGGGGGGCAGACCTAAGAGTCTGCCCCCCTACTGTTTGAAGAGGATACCAAAATAAGGCTGTGACTTAGAACAGCATCATTTGCCCAGAGTAGTGCTTTCTGAAGGCTTTTTGGGACTCGCTTTGCTAGGGGGTGGAGTTGGTATCGGACTCATCTTGCCGTCTTCCGTCGCGAGATAGTTCTTGCCACCCAAAGGACGCATTGGTCCCGTGTAATAGACCGTGCCCGACGTAAGCTCAGGCTTCTCTTTTTTTCCTGTGGAGGTACGTATTAACAAAGAAAAGAAAATAGCGATGCCAGCAATGCCCAAAAGAATGGGGATGCTCTTTTGTTTTTTCATGGGGTTATCTTCCTGTCAGTCCGTGTTACGTGTGTCGCTGTCAGAGTAGTACTATGGGATGAAAACGCTTCTAAGCCGTGTAACGTAGAACCCACAGCTTAGACCGAGGATATAAGCTCACAATACTATTTTACCATAACCAGACACTCCAACGAAAAGCCAAACAAAAAACGTAGCCCCTATTCTCTCAAAGGGGAATAAGGGCTTTTGAAGAGAGTAGAGTTTGCCCGGATGTTACCGTGTAGAGGCTTCTGGTACAGTTCCACGTTTCTCAAATGCTGAGGTGTTCGGCTTTAGTAGGCTGACCTGATTTTCTACCCATTTCCGAAGCACAAGATAGCCCGGATCGGAAGGGGAATAACGGCGTCCCCCTTGGTGCCCATCCTCCTTGCCATCCTGAATATTGAGAGGCTTACGGAGGATCTTGCTCTTCTCGATATTGTCCAAGCGAATCTTGCCCTGCATCGTTCGATAGTCAAAAAGAAGGTCTTTGACAGGAATATAGCCGAATTTGTCTGGCGGGCGCATATAGAACGAGGGAACACGCCCCACAACTCCATGACACCCAAGACAGGACTGCTGATCCAGTCGCTTCTGTCTGCTCAATTCCGGCATCACGTAGTCTCTAAAGTAAAGCACATCCTGTTTCAGTTCTGGCGTCATTATAGGGTTGCCCGCGTTATCGAAGCGGGTCAAAGAGTGTTTCTCCTCCTTCAGTGCCTCCATCAAGTCCGGTACAAACTTCTCATTGCCCTGCCGTAATACATTTTCGACAATACCCCGAAGATCGCGATCCTTCTCATACTGAAGCACCTCTGAAAGCCGTGCCAAAACCTCTGGGTTGGTCCGCAGAGCCGTCTGGTTCGACATCCGAATGGCGATAGCGCGTGTACGTGGGTTTGCGGTCGGCTTCAGGGCATCCAAGAAAAGCTGTAGCGCACGGTCTTTTATGCTGAGAGCCTCATCGGGCTTATCTTTGCTCTTGTCTTGGGGCAAGGAAGTGAGGCGCGTCTCTGCTTGCGCTTTCTGCACACTGGTGCTAAACGTGAGAAGCCACTCCACACTACGAAGCCAGAAATGCTCCTCAAGGGCATTGCGGAAAGTGGCAGGAAAATAGTTTCTAAAGACTATCTCCTGATGCAGATCGGGGTTCCGTTGGAGCACCTCTCCCAAGCGATCTGACAGGTACCAGTCGGCATCTAGCTGACGCTCAAGTCCAGATTTCTTGACTGCATCGGTCATCTGAGCCAGTTCTTCGGGGGAGGCGTAAGTCTCGAATTTCGGAATGATGATATTGAAGAAGTTACGCTGTTGCTCTTCGGTCTTGGGAATGATCCAGTTTACCCGCGCCCAAAGGTTCAAGATAGGATCAGATATCTGCGGGCGTCGCGCAGGCTCTCCTGCCCCTCGACGTACCTGCACCATCTGCGGCTCCACCTGTTCTGGTACAGCTTGTAGGCTCACGGAGCGGGGATCACTGATAGCCGCCGCCGCCAACTGGCGTAACTCTTCGGGACCCTTCAGAGAGTATTCTACCAAGTACTGATTCAGAGGAGGATAGGGGACATTTGAACCCCCCTCCAAACCTGCCCTAATGGCAGCTAGGTCGGCGTGTTGTGTTGTTTGGTTGAGATAGACCAGCGTTGCAAGCCCCATCATCTCCCCAGAGCCGGGCGTCACATAGCCCATCTGTCCGGGACCACCGTCTCCCCCCGAAGTCTCAAAGAATGTGCCTCCAATACCAACAATGCGCGTGGCGAGGCGAAGGCGGAGAGTGGGGTCTTTCTGCTCTTGTAGGTGCTTCGTTAAGGTCTCAAAGAGGTTTGTCAGCTCTTTGTACTGGTGTTCTGTAGAGCCGTTCGCCTTGTGCCCGTTGGCGATAAACAGGGCTTGACTGGAGTAGCGGTTGCTATTCTCGGTCGTCATATCAGATTCACTGCGCTCTAGCATTTTTACCCACGCGGTGTTTATTCCATTACGGGAGGGAGGATTCCAGACCCACCATTGCCATGCCGCTTTGGAAGCCCAAGAGCGTACTGCGGGATGAGGATCGAGGTTCATGGCGCGATCAAGCAGGCTCGTGAGTCGACTCCAGTCCACATGAGTGCGTGTGGAAGTAGCGTCAGCACGCATATTGAGTGCTTGTACCACCTGCTCACGGGTATAGTCATCCCCTTTTTCGTAGGCACGAAACGCCTCTTCCCACCCATGATCGTTCAGTAACTCTTCTCGCAAGCCCCACGTTGCGGCATTGCGAACCATTTTCACACTATCCGACAAACCTAGCACGAGAGCCGGAACGCTTTCTGCCTTACGGTTTGCCCCCAAGCCGATCATAGCCCAATAGCGGATGGCAGGGTTTGGGTGCTTGGCAGATTGGAGCAAAATAGCGTTCAACTCTGGACGTGCAATGAGAGCCAGACTCTGTATACGATGGAGGGTTTGCAAGAGGGTTTCATTGGGCTTCGGCATATAGTCTGCGCGGAGATACTCCCGTTTTGGCATGGGATAGAGCCGTGAAAGAGCGTGCAGCGCGTAAGCCGTCGTCACAAAGCCGGTTTGCGCGGCGCGGTTCCACCGTCCCGAAGCGTCTTGCATCTTGAGCAGGGCATGCACTCCCTTCTCAATGGCGGGATCGGTAGTTCCATATCCATTCGAGTTCAGAGCGAGGAGGGCGAGTGCCGTTGGGGAGGGATCTGTACTATTATCGACTCTGCGCCACGTCTTGCCTCCCTCTTGAAGCGTCCCAGGGTGGAAGCCCCATGCACCGCTCTCGGTCTGCAAACTACGGAGGCGTGCTTCGTCCTCTTTTAGTTTTGCCTCCACTTGCTCCACGAAAAGGTCACGGGCTTTGCCAATTTCTGCCCCGTTTTTGGCAGGCTCTTTTGGCTCTGCACTTGCTCCTTTAGCAATACTCGATTCCTGAAGGTCCGCCCGTGTTGCCCACTCTTTGTATTTCCGAATGGGGAAAACATGGCGGAAGTAGTGGAGACGTAGGGCGACATCATCGGTAAACTGAGGCACAACTTCGAGAACTTGGTGCGCCTTCTGCTCCATACCTCGGAAATACTGTGGAGAGGCTGCTTTCTCCCAAGCCGTCTTGAGTATCTCCGTAGCAAAGAGATTGACAACCACAAAGCCTATGTTTGAGCCGGGACCCGCCGCGTTTATTCCACCGGGGTCGGCAGTGAGCAGAACATAGTTCGCGGTGCGTACTTGCTGACGACTATGCAGGAGACTTGGTTTGCGTATACGTTCTAGCTGAACGATGTTGAAGCCAGCGGCGCGTGTTCCTGCGGGTCCATCACCAATATCGAGAGGGGCAAGGCTCGTGTTATTTGCGGCGTCTTTCAGCTCATTAGTGGGGCGCAAACACTCATACATTGTATTCACAAGATGCCAGTAGTTCTGAGGGTTCTCTATGGTGTAGCCCTGCATGACGGGAACTGCGGGACCCCAAACCCCAGACTGCGTGTGGCAGCTCATGCACTGCGTTCCAAGCAGATTTCCAGAATCTCGAATCCGTCGCTCTACGGAGGCACCACGCGGGCGGTTTGTTAGCCAAGCATCGACCTGCCCAATCTGGGTATAGATCGCTTGCCGGATCGCCATATGGGGATCAGTATAGGGTGCTGGCTTCAAAAGGCGCAACTGCAATTGGTAGCCGGGAGTATTCGCCTCTACGCGCAGATACCAATGCTCGCCAGGTTTCAAGAGCCGACAGATATTTGACCGGTGTTCTTCATCCTGTTGATGAACACGCTCATTGCCATCCTGCCCCTCTTTTGCCTCTTCTATGGGCAAAACCCCGTTCGTAGCCTTTGCGCCTGCCTTAATTCGATAGGCACGCACTCGCGCAACGACCGCTTGTGAGGGCATACTGATTTGCGCGGTGAGAAGACGTGGCTCGGCTCCTTTGTAATCAATGGCATACCAGTCATCGCCAGAGGCTCCCACTCTCCCATTATCGAAGAACTCAATGTCGTCGGCTCCACCCGTTACCTCCCACGTCTTCACCTCGTTTTCGGTTCCGGGGTTGAGTGTGATGGTTTGCGCCATTTCGGGCGTGTCGTTCGGCTCCTGCTCAAGGATCGCCTGAGAAGTAATGGTCTCTTGTGCTGTGCCGAGGCTTAAGGGGGTAACCGCAACGCTCATGGGGGCGACAGTGCCGGGGTTCCAGGGGGTTTTTTCAGGCAGAGATGCCAAGCGGGGAGCGTTACCCTTTTCCCGCCAACGCACTCCCTGCTCTCCCACAGGCTTCTCTTCGATGAGAGGCTCTAGTGTCAGCAGATAGTTTCCAGTGCTTGGAGCGCGATAGACCATGTAAAGGTCGCCGTCATGGGCATGAAGTATCTTGCGCCAGCCCGCAGTTGGGGCAGAAATACCATACTCCCGTGCTGTTGTGAGCGTAGGAACAGCCTCTCCTTCCAAACTCCAAGAGGCAGAGACACGTCCATTTGCAGGAAGGAGTGAGGGCTTTAGAAGGCGGATATTGATCTCTACCACTTGCCCCGCTTTCAGAGCATAGTGCTTCTTCCAACCCTCTTTGAGGTTGAATTGGCTCTCTGTTACTGTCGGCTTTGCGAGAAGGCTCGCTCTTGCCTTTGTGGAAGGCGAGGGTTTGGGAGGTGTTTTTGAATGACGTGCGGGCGACATCCACGCCATTGCTCCCACGCTGACGGTCATCAGCGCAATAACTCCCACTGCGGGACGAGACGATATAGAAAAAAGAGGGTGTCTTGCATGCATAGCCTTGCTACTCTCACTCCAAAAGGGTATTCTCTGTGATAGGTTCGGGAAGTAAGACACTTTTTCCTGCTCTCTGTGACAGCAGAAACACCCAAAATGTACTAAGGGTAACAAAAGGAACTGGAAAGCCATGAAACTACAAACGCCCTTCGAGGGTCTCACCATCAATCGTCGTCACCTAATCACCCGTCTTGCATCAGGATTATTCCTCTGTTCGGCGCAGGTCTCCTTTGCGGAGGAGCTAACGCGAACGGCATTTAGCACGGAGGGACCCTTCTATCCTAAACACCTTCCGCTCGATACCGATAACGACCTGCTCATCATAAACGACACTATCACGCCTGCGGTGGGGCAAGTGACTCACTTGAGCGGGCGTATCCTCGACGCCAAAGGTACGCCAATCCGTAACGCCACCGTTGAAATCTGGCAGGTAGATGGGAAGGCAGTCTACTACCAAGACCGCGCCAACCATCCTGAGCATGATCCGAACTATCAAGGGTTTGGAAGATTCCACACAGGCTCAACGGGCGAGTACTATTTTCGCACAGTAAAGCCCGTTCTCTATCCGGGACGCCAAGCCCCACATATCCACTTTAAGGTGAAGGTGAAGGGAAGAGAGACATGGACAACTCAACTCTTTGTGAAGGGGTATCTTGGTAACATGAAGGATGGTATCTACCGTGATCTTGGAGATGCAAAGGCGCGTGCGACAGTGACTGTAGATTTCGCGCCTATCAAGAAGTCACGCATTGGGGAGTTAGCGGCAAAATTCGATATTGTGCTTGGCTACACCACACCGGATAACGACTAACCAAAGAACTTTGTGGGGCTTCTTTACCCTAGATATTAAACAGAGAGAAGCCCCGCAAGTCTTGCCTACTTTTGAGAAGAGAGGTTGCTATTTCGCACCCCATAAACCCCATATACTACCAATCCCAGTGCCCACCACAACCCCAAACGAGCCCAACTCACCATGGGAAGCGAGAGCATTAAGAGCAGACACACCAATGCCAAACAGCGGGATAATGTGTCCGAAAGGTACGCGGAAGACGGAGGGGGCTGCAGTGGGCTTCCCCCGAATCTACGGCTCTCCCTCACTTTGGGTGCATATGATTTGCCCACCGGTGTCTATGAAGGAGAGCCCTAACCAAATAGACCTCATGCAAGGTAATCAAGACAGTAAAGGAACACCTAGGGATTCCTATCTGCACCGAATATGAGGGAGAGCCGTAAAAATGAGGGAGGATCAGTATTGGGGGTACCCCCTACAGAAACAGAGGTGCTTTATTTTGGAGATGTGAGTCACTGAGACAGTTTCTTCTTTAGTTCAGTCTTACTGCTCTCAGTTCGCTCATTTTTGGAGTGAAATCAAAGATTTGAACAAAGCGTCCTTCTGCGGGTACTCTCTCCCGCATGAAGACACCAAACTCTGATTTTCTCACCGAACGCATGGATGATCTTCCCTTGCTGTTGGCACTCCTCCAGA
>CAMCUQ010000032.1 GCA_945878775.1 Chthonomonas calidirosea | reverse complement strand
GATAGCCCTGTCGCCGTTGTTTGTCCGAAAGAACAGATGAGATAGTCGGTGTAGATATCAAGTAAGTCTTTGTCCATGCAGGTAGTTTACCGTCAAAACAACCCTTTTATTGATAGCAACTACAAGAACACCGCGTAACATCAGTTAATCATTGAAATACACCATGTACAAAACACTGATCTTGTTCACTTTTCTTGGTACTGCTCTCTTGAGCGTGTTACCTACCTCCGCGACACCACCGCCGAGACAACCCAAGAAGACTCCCCCGGCACCGATAATCTCTTACTCGTACCAAAATGTAGAGAGTATTCTCCAGCGCTCCTGCGTCGGTTGCCATAACGCCAAGTCCCCCGCTTCAGGACTAGATGTTAGCACCTATGAAGCCCTCATTAAAGGTGGTAATGGCGGTGCCACAATCGTGCCAGGAAGTAGCACTAACAGCCTGCTCTATAAATACCTCATTGGGAAGATGCAACCGATCATGCCCATGGGGGGATCACTCAAGCCTTCTGAAACGGCAATCATCAAACGTTGGATCGATTCAGGTGCATTTGCAAGCAGAGCAAGAAAGGCAGCAGCAGAAACCGCGATGGGCTTCGGTAAGGTGGACACGAACATAGCCCCACCAGTAACCGCACTCGCGTTCTCGTCGGACAACAAAACCCTGCTTGTAGGAACCTATCGGCAGGTGCAATGCTGGGACATTTCGACAGGGAAACGGACTCGCATACTGCTAGGTCCCTCTGAAAGTGTCTATGCGCTAGCAGTCTCGCCAGATGGGAAAATGCTGGCGGTCGGTGGTGGAGTCCCGACACTCTTCGGTGAGACACTGCTTTACGACCTTAAAACAGGCAAAATTTCACGAACCCTAAAAGAGCATAAAGACATTGTATTCGGCGTAGATTTCACCCCCGATGGTAAGAGCCTAATCACAGCAAGTGGAGACAAAACCCTCCGTATATGGAGCCTCGCCACCGGAGAATCCCAAAAACCGATGAAAGAACATGCGGACTCCGTTTATGCGGTACGTTGTACAAAAGATGGGTCACGCTTCATCTCAACGGGCGTGGATCGCAGCATCAAGGTGTGGGATGTAGCCACTCGAAAGCCGTTGTTCTCGTTTACAGGGATTATTCATGGCGATACCGCCTATACACTGGCTTTCAGTCCAGATGGCGCCCGAATGCTCTCTGCCAGCGGAGACCATTCCGCGAAACTGTGGACTCTAGGCTCGGATTCGGAGCATTCCCGTGAGTTTCGCAAGATGGAACTCCATAGCAAGGCAGTGCATAGCGCAGTGTACAGTGCAGACGGAATGTTCATAGCAACGGCATCCGCAGACCGAACTGTAAACCTTTGGAGTGGACTCGACGGCGGATGGCTACGCACACTGGAGGGGGCAAAAGATTGGGTGTATGCTGTTGTGTTTACCCCAGATAACCAGCACGTCATTGCAGGAGCCTACGACGGAGAGTTAAGGATATGGCGCGTTGCAGACGGGTTGCCGGAGGCACGTTTTTCCACATTACCAAGTACGACACGCCTGACCTCTCTCTACCCCTCAAGAACCACACCTAAAAAGGAGCAGAAGTTGCACGAGCCGATTAAAGTCGCGGATGGGTTTGCCTTCCCAGAGGGACCTGCCTATGATGGCAAGGGGAATGTTTTTGTCTCCAACTGCAACGCAGATTATGTCTCCAAACTCGACGTCAGCGGGAAGAGCCTCGCCTTTAAACATGCAGACGATAGATTCACCTTTGAGAAAACAAACGGCATGACCTTCTATCAGGATGGGAGCCTCTTTGTCTGCGATTTTGGGCGCAATGCAATCCTTCTCATTCGCCCTGACGGAACCACAGAGATGTATGCAGACAAGTGGGAAGACAAAGGTTTTAAAGGACCAAACGATCTCGCCTTTGATCCTGAAGGGAACCTCTATTTTTCCGATCCGGCGGGATCCGATGCAAAAAACTCGATTGGCTGTGTTTACCGCGTGGCGAAAGGGACTCGCAGGGTGGCGAAGGTCGCAGAAGGCATGGCATTCCCCAACGGCGTCGCTTTCTCTGCCGATGCAAAGTACCTCTACATTGCCGAGTCCTATACTTTTCGTATACTGCGTGCAAAAGTTAAACCTGACGGCACTTTGGAAAAGCCTGAACTCTTTTGCCAAATGCCAAAAGACCATGTGCCGGACGGAATGAACTTCGACCAAGCGGGGAACCTCTACGTGGCAACCGTGGGTCCTGGGCTAGTAACCATAATCGATAAAGAGGGCAAAATCACTCGCACCATCAAGCTACCCGGAACTGATGTCACAAACGTCGAATTTGCGGGCAAAGACTTGAAGACCCTCTACATCACCGAAGCGCAGAAGGGCGAAGTCTACAAATTGAACACCGAAATCGGTGGCTTGCCCCTCTTCCGTGCTCCTCAAAACGAGGCAAAGTAAAGCCGTGATCGGAAAGCTGGACACATGATAGTCTCAAAAATAGTGCGTTACCCTATTAAGACAATGGCAGGGGAGAGCCTACAGCAAGCATTTGTCGGGGAACTCGGTATAGAGGGTGACCGTATTGTGCACGTTGAAGATGGACGTGGTCAAGTCATTACCTCAAGAACCCATCCAAAGTTTTTAGGGCTGCAGGGCACACTTGGACCGAACGGGGACCCCTTAGTGGACGGCAAACCCTGGGATAGCCCAGAGGTTCGTGTACAAGTGGTGAAGATTGGTGGCGTTGGAGCCAAGTTGGTGCGCTACGAGGGAGCCGAGCGTTTCGATGTGTTGCCGTTGTTAGTTGCGACTGATGGAGCAATAACGGAGTTTGGACACGACTACCGCAGATTGCGCCCAAACATCATCATTGGGGGCGTTGAGGGGCTTGCAGAGCGCGATTGGGAAGGGAAATGCCTACAGATAGGTTCTGTGTTGATAGGAATCCAGGATTTACGAATGCGTTGCATCATGACCTCTTTCAATCCCGATACGCAAGTGCAAAACAAAGAAATTACGCAAGGCATCTATCAACGCTTTGAAGGCAAGCTTGCCCTGAACTGCTTTGTAATACAAGAAGGACAAATTGCGATTGGGGACACCGTGAATCTCATTGAGCGAGAGTTCTAAGCCCACACTATAGCGGAGCTACTGCCTGTTTTGGGTGCGCTTTGAGGCTTCTGTCCTTGGGTGGAGATACCAGCGGACTATTACGGTAAGTCCCAACCTATCCCAGAATCGTGCATTACCCAGAGCGAGATAGAAAGCCCAAATATAGAATTGCGTAGAAGTGCGAAGCTTTACCGCTACATAGTATAATCGTTCTTGTGAGCCGCGCTGAAGAGCACATTCGGAGAAACCTGAGGGAGATGGCTGTGTGCGAGACAATAGATGAAATTATGGCCGCGCGATTTATTGCAGAACGGTATGGAAGCAACAGGACTGCCCATGTAGCAGAGTTGGGGAGCGGAGATTGGTCTCGTGCATTCTCCTTCTCTCTGGAGGGCCGCGAACTAGTCATGCGTTTTGGTCGCTATCAGGAGGATTTTCTCAAAGACCAGAAGGCGATGGGCTTTGCACGCACAGAGTTACCGATACCGACGGTGCTCGATATAGGGGGAGCCTTCGGCGGTTTCTACGTGGTTTCGGAGCGTCATTTCGGAGTGTTCCTCGAAACACTGGATCAACGCGAGTGGTATGCCCTCCTACCTGCCCTATTGCGCGGCTTAGACGCCCTTCGCGCCATCCAAATTCCCGGCAGCGTCAACTGGTCAAAAGGAAGCGATGACTCCTCGATGAGCTGGAGGCAATGGCTTGTCGCCTCGCTAGAAGACTGCCCCGGTGAGCGGGTGAGTGGGTGGAGGGCGTTGCTCGAAGAAATGCCTGAAATCAATACAGTCTTCGTTGCGGGAGAAAGAGCCTTGCGCTCGCTATTATGGGCGTGCCCTGAAGTTCGGCACCTACTGCATCGCGATTTGCTTAACCGCAACGTCTTGGTTGCCAGCGACGCCTCTCGGCTGGAAGCTATCTTTGACTGGGGTTGCTCTCTGGCGGGAGACTTCGTTTATGAGGTGGCTTGGTTGACGTTTTGGAGTCCCTGGTATCCCGCATTGGAGGCTCTAGACTTTCGCCAGCTCATCCAAGAGCACTACCATAACATTGGTCTCAAGGTAGAGCACTTCAATGAGCGTCTGTCTTGCTATGAACTCCAGATAGGGCTTGAACACCTTGCCTACTCGGCATTCACCGGACGAGAGGATGATCTGCACACTATAGCCAGTCGGACACTACAGACACTCGAACGGCTCACAGACTAATAGCACTAACCGGTGATAACGATAGAATCTTGCCAAACTGATACGAGCGTGCTACACTCTTCCGCGCAGTAGCCCAAAACTCAGACGCTTTCGAGAGGAAGTAGAGGAAATGCTCTACATGAGGGAGAATATCCCTACGAGAGGCATCATTATCGCAGGTTAACTCGTACAGTTTCCCTGCATCGTCTTCAGAGCTGGACTGCGTTACTCTCTGTACAGGGTGACACGCTCCGTCAAGGAAAGAGGGTTATAGATGGAACGATTCGAATACAAGGTACTTGGGACCAAGACGCACGGCGTGTTTCAGGAAATCTGGTTCGATGGTGATGAGAACCTGGGCAAGGAGATCACTGCGGAACTGCTCAACCGTTATGGCGCAGAGGGATGGGAGGTGTGTGGGACTATGCGCGCTGGGTATGGATTCAGCATCTTCTTAAAGCGACGGAAACAGCCGTTAATGTAAACGGATCAGGACAACCGGTGTGCTGTTAGCACTGGCGCCCAAGATAATCTATGCTCCCAGTTAATGCAAAAGCAATTAGCCCTGCTTGGGTTGGCTTGAACCCGCACGCCTCATAGAACCCCTGAAGATGCGGCTCATAGTCCACATGTATCCACTCAATTCCACGTTCACGAGCGACCAACACCGCTTGTGCAACAAGCTCTTGCCCAGTACCTCGTCTTTGGTATGCTGAATGCACGGTAGTGTCCAGCAAAAAGGCGTGAATTCCCCCATCCCAAGCAAGATTCACAAACCCTACAAGCACTTCTTCCGAGTAGGCACAAATGTAGGCAAGGCTACGACTTAGAACAGAGGCAAACTCACGGGGAATATAGTTCTCCCATGCAGTAGCAAACAGTGCATTCAACGCCTCATTTGAAATCTCTGGGCACACCTTGTAAGTCACAGAAGTATCAGACATTACGCGTTCCCCGAAGGGGTCGAAAGTAGTCTCCCAAAACAGACTCTATCCAGCCGTGCCTTCATAAAGAGCCATGAAACAGCCCAAGACACGGCAAACATTGAGACCCCAAGCACAATAAATCCCCCTGGCAAACGCCCCCAAATTGCGCTCAAACGCGGACCACTCAAGAAATACAACGCCATAGGATGAATCAGAAACAATGGCAGAGACCAGTTCCCAATGCGCTGAATTATCTCCCCTCGCCTCCCCTTCTGCGCCAAAACTTGCCCAAAGCGAAGCAAGAGAAGCGCCGTTCCCGTTGTGTAGGCTGTCAGAGCAAAATTATAGACATAGCTATTCACCTCTGCCCCTCGCATCGACGCTATCTCCAAATATAAATAGATTCCCAAACCACAAAAAGCCGTTAGGTAGAAGAGAGTGTGCCACTGTTTCCAAAGGCTCTCCCATTCTGCATAGTGTAGCCCTAGCCATGTACCCAATACAAAAGCGGGAATATACCACAACACACTGCTCGCCGGAGTCGTAAAATGCAAAATGGGATAGAGAAATACCGCATTTAGCCAAAAGGCAAAGAGCTGAAGCACAAAGGAGACAACAAAAATTGTGCTAAACGGCTTTTGAGCACGTCGCATAAGAGGATAAAGAAGCCCAAAGAGCAGGGAAAACTGCAATAACACACCCAAAAAGTACAAGTGATAATAGGTTTTGCCCCATAGGAGCCCAGACACCCACAACTCCCGTTCCGTCAACATTCTCGGTATGCTCAACATCCCAAACAGAGGCAGGTTGACAGAGCGCAACTCCAGCTCAGCATCATTATGTGCGAACTTCAAACGAAAGAGGAGGTATATCCCTGTCCAAATAATATAGGGCAGTAGCGTGCGTTGTAGCCGTCTAAAATAAAAATGCCTCCAGTTCGGCGGATCGTGCCGAAGGAGACTCTTTGCTAACAACAGTGCCGACAACAGGAGGAATGTGGGAACAGCAAAGTGCAGAACCCGGTGCGCGATCTGCATTGCCCACCAATCCCATGCGCCCTCTTGTGTGAATTTTCGCGCCGAATGAGAAAGGAGGTGATGGGTCATCACCTCCAGTATCCCAACGCCCTTAACAATGTCAAACGTCGCATCGCGTGGACGAGGAGTAGGCTCTACAATATCAGGCTTGCTCTCTGGACTCTCCGTCACCACGTTGCCTCGCTTCCTTGCTTTTGTTCCTCATACCACGTTCATGGCACACGTGCCATAACGCTATTCATCACCGAGCAACGCTTGGAATTCAAGTTGATTGGATGCCTTAGAGAAAGCCTCATCATAGGTAATAGTCTTCTGCTTCACCATGAGAGCAAGAGACTGATCCAAAGTCTGCATTCCAACCCGCATACCTGTTTGAATAATAGAGCTAATCTGGTGCGTTTTTGCCTCACGGATAAGATTGCGAACCGCAGGGATAGCAACTAATACTTCGTAAGCCGCAATGCGCCCTAAACCATCCGCACGCTTCACCAGTGTCTGAGAGACAACCCCAAGGAGATTCGAGGACATCTGCATTCTCACCTGTTGCTGTTGGTGTGAAGGAAACACGTCAATGACGCGATCCACCGTTTGAACAGCATCCGTGGTGTGCAGAGTTCCAAAGACAAGGTGACCCGTTTCAGCTGCCGAAATAGCCAATTTGATCGTCTCCAAGTCACGCATCTCACCGATCAAGATCACATCGGGGTCTTCACGAAGGGCGGCACGGAGTGCGTTGGGAAACGAGAGGGTATCTGTTTCCAACTCCCGTTGATTGATCACTGCTTTATCGTCGTCGTGAATAAACTCTAGCGGGTCTTCGACCGTGATAACATGTACTGGGAAATTATGATTCACATAATCTATCAATGCCGCTTGGGTGGTAGACTTGCCAGAACCTGCCGGTCCTGTAACTAGCACCAGCCCACGAGGACGCTCCGCGAATCGCTTACACACCTCTGGAAGCGCGAGTTCATCCACGTTTCGGATACGAAAAGGAATCACCCGAAAAACGCCACCCATGTTTCCACGTTGGACAAAGTAGTTCCCACGAAATCGTGCCACGCCGGGTATCTCATAGGCAAAGTCCAGCTCTAGTTCGTCATCAAAGCGCATCTTTTGCGCTTCAGTCAGAATAGAGAAACAGAGCCAGCGTACATCTTCTGGAAGCAAAGCCTCCAACTCAAGCTGTAAAAGATCGCCATGAATGCGTACCAAAGGAGGGCTGTTCGACTTCACGTGAAGATCGGAACCCTCATTCTCCACACACGCCTTTAGGAGATCATCAAGTAGGATCGAGGTCATTATACCAATCGCCCCTCATTAAATTTAATGGAATAGGTCTCTTTCAGTAACCAACCCTAGCCGCTCTGCCCTCTGCTTAAAATCGGCAGGACTAGAGGTCTTCGCAAGCGCATCCTCGTAGTCCACAAGCTCACGACGTACTAAGTCCAACAGACAGTTATCCAGAGTTTGCATTCCAAAGTTCTGCCCCGTCTGAATGTCGGTCGCAAGCTGGTGAGTTTTACCCTCTCGGATCAAAGTGCGGATAGCACTCGTACAACGCATAACCTCGAATGCCGCCACACGTCCGTTACCGCTCTTTTTCATGAGAAGAGTTTGAGAGATAACCGCTTGGAGCGTCGTCGAGAGTTGCATCCGAATCTGCTGTTGCGCTTCTGGTTCAAAAACGTCGATAATACGGTCAACTGTTTGCGGTGCATCCGTGGTGTGGAGCGTTGCAAAAACAAGGTGCCCAGTCTCCGCCGCCGTAATTGCCAGTTTTATCGTCTCAAGGTCTCGCATCTCACCCACAAGAATAACGTCTGGATTTTGACGCATGACGTGCTTCAAAGCGTCCGCAAAAGAGTGTGTATCGACCCCTACTTCACGTTGGTTGATAGCGGAACTCTTATCCTGATGCACATATTCGATAGGGTCTTCTATGGTAACAATGTTTGAAGGCTTTGACGAATTAATAAGGTCTATCATCGCGGCAAGAGAGGTCGATTTCCCGGAGCCGGTGGGTCCTGTAACCAGAACAAGACCACGCGGAAGCATCGCGATCTCTTTCGTGACTTGAGGCAAAAACAACTCGTCAATAGTCTTGATACGGAAGGGAATGACACGCATAACTGCGCCAATATGCCCCTGTTGCCGAAAGACATTAACCCGAAAGCGAGACAAGCCAGGAATGGCATACGAGGTATCTAGCTCCAGCGTCTGCTCAAAGCGGGCTTCGCGATCCGGGTTCATAATGGGATGCACGAGATCATACATCAATCGGTCATTCAGTATCTCGTATTTGGTACGAGTCAGAATACCATGAACGCGCATAACCGGAGGCTCACCCACTCGCAAATGCAAGTCGGAAGCCTCCTTCTCAACGAGTTCGCGCAACAGATCATCGATATGTAACATTCGCTACAATACTCCTACCCTATCATGTACTCAAAAAGTCGAAACCCTAATGCCGAGGCTGTTGAGGCATACCCGGAACCGTTGGAGGTCGTTGCTGTCCTTGTTGTGGCGCAGCAGCGGGACCATCACCGCGTGCTGAAGCCATACGAAGCAACTGCTTCAACTCCGTGTAGGCTCCTGCATTGGAAAGCGCTTCCTGCTCGGTAATCAACCCTGCCTTCACATAACGGAGGAGGCACTGATTCATGGTCTGCATTCCCCAGTAGCCTTCGTTACCCGCTTGCCGAATGGCGGTATACATATCGTCCGAACGCCCCTCTTCAAGCATTTTAACGATTGTAGGAGTAACATCCATTACTTCAACAGCGGCGATACGTCCCTTACCATCGGACCGTGGAAGTAACTTCTGGGAAAGAACACCGCGCAGAGAAACGGAGAGACGGAGCCAAAGCATGGGACGCTCATGGGGAGCAAACATATTGGAAAGACGGTCAAGAGTCTCTGCTGCACTTGCTGTGTGGACTGTTGCAAAAACAAGGTGACCCGTTTCTGCAGCCTGGAGGGCGACGTTCATGGTCTCAATATCGCGCATCTCTCCAATCAGGATAATATCGGGAGCCTGACGAAGAACGTGACGCAGTGCCATATTGAAGCTATCGGTATCAATGCCAATTTCACGTTGGCTGATAACGGCTTGCTTATCTTTGTGCACAAACTCAATGGGGTCTTCGATGGTGATGATATTCACTTTACGGGTTTGGTTGAGGAGGTCTATCATGGAGGCAAGCGTCGTGGTCTTGCCCGATCCGGTGGGACCCGTAACCAACACTAAGCCGTTAGCATGTTGGGTGAACTCTTTACACTTCTCCGGTATTCCAAGCTCCTCGAGAGGCTTAATCTGCGTGGGGATAATCCGACAGACCGTTGCAGTTCCACCGCGTTGGGCGTAGACGTTCATACGAATGCGGAGGTCTTCTCCAAGACTAAAAGCCAAGTCCATCTCGTGATGTTCTTCATAGGATACCCGCATGCGTGGGTTCATCTTCTCCAAACACATCGCATGCACCTGTTCAGGGTTAAGAACGGGAAGATCGGTCACCTGAACGCGTCCGTGTATTCGAACAGCGGGGTGAGCGTTCGACTTTAAGAAGAGGTCCGAAGCGGTATATTTTGCCGCCCAAAGTATCATCTCATCCAGAGTCATGCTCATTGGAAGTATTCCTTTCGACAATCTCTATCGACGTGAAGCGGGGGTGCGATTACCCCCTAGATAGACATAGGCTCCAATACCTAAAAAAGTAACACCTAGTACCATCAAAACATATATTACTACAGATGACCTCTTGGTGTCATTGTTCCGTGGTTTCAGCGTCGGAGCGGGCTTTGCCGTAGGACGCATGAGAACCTGACCAAAAACGGGAGGAGCCAAAGGTAATTGATGCTCCGTGATCTCCGCTTCATAGCGCACCGTTCCCGTCTCAAAAACCTGCCTTCGCAGAGTGAGATCGGGATGAACTGAACTCTCTTGTTCATGTGCCACAAACGAAGTACCTGTCATAAAGACGACTTCTACGCGCTTTCTGTTCTGTAGAGCCATCAGGTACGGCAAAATGAGGGGTTCTATCCCTGTTGTTTGCGGTGCATGGAGCAGAGTAACCTCTATACCCGTCGTCACGGGTGCACCTTGGCGGCTACGCTCTTGCGTAACTCGCAAGTCAGGCGCAATCTCCCAGCCAGTGATACGGCTCAGCCGTTGCAAAAAAGCGCGTGTTTCTTTGGAGGTTACTCGCGTATCATACGCGATAGCAATACGCGCCTTATCTGACGGCATAACCCATACCAAAACTACGGCTTCAGGGCGAAAGTCGCCAATGCCTGTCTTACTTTGACCAAGGAGACGGGAATTTCCTGCTAACAAACCCAGAAAGACCAAAACTCGCACCAAGAAACCAAAAAGAAACCGTGCCAAAGGGCGCGGCTTCCTATGAGGAACCAACTTTTGAAATGGAGCAGAGGAGGCTCGAACTCCTGACCTCTTCAATGCCATTGAAGCGCTCTCCCAACTGAGCTACAGCCCCATGTTGCTTTAGGTCTCACAACAGGGGTTATTATACACCATACTCCTTCACAGAAGCAAGAGCGGTTGCAAAAAAGGAACCGCCATCGTTACCCGCCAAAACGCAGACTTCAGAGCAAACTGTTTGGCATGCCGCATTACGACTTTGCCGATACAGATAACGTCTCTGAAGGAGCAATCTCCCCAAAACTTAGTCTGACGCGCCATAATTTGCCTTTGTGAGGAGTTCGATTCTATCGAATGCGTCTCCTCGTGCTCTTGCCCATCCAGTCTAGCAGAACGGCGTCAAAGCGTCTGGGCTCTTCGAGTTGAGGGGTGTGTCCGCTCTTTGGAAGCACACGAAGTGCTAGGTTTGGCATCCGCTTGTATTTGAGCCAAGTGGTGTAAGGAATCACATAATCATACTTCCCCAAAATTGCCAGAGTTGAAACGGGAGCCGAGCTTCTTTTACCAAACATAGCGTAGTTTGCAAATAGGTTCTGGTAGAGATGATGAAAAATACCTTGATTAATCGTCATACCGTTCCAAAGCCACCGCGCCGCGTACTCTGGATTATGCCAGTACTTTGGGGTCATGGCAATATAGTTCTCAACATCCGGTTGCAAGTGAGGATGCTTCTTAAAATCTGGCATGTGGCTCCAGTTATAGCTCTGAAGCTTTTGCCGTTTCACAGAGGCAGTCTTCCACATTCTGGCAGCTTCGTCTTCATAGGCTTGGCTCCCTAGAATAATGGGAGAGCCTACCATGACGAGATGTGAAACGTTTTTGGGATACCGCTTCGAATATTCAAACGCTATAGAGCCATGAATAGAATGTCCCATCAGCACCATTCTATCTAGTTTCAGTTTTGTCCTTACCTGATCGATCTCCGCCACGAGTGACTCAATAGTGAAGGTCTTCAGTGGTGTCGGCACATAGGTCTTTGCAAACCAACGCATATCCACAAAATAGAGCCGAAAATGCTTGCGAAGATTCTTGGAGAAGGTTCTGGGATAATATATCGACGAACCAATCACAAGACACGGCGTCCCCTTCCCCTCCACCACGTAATTAAGTCTCGTACCATGAATATCGATATAGCCGGTAGACTGCGGTTTCTCGTGGGAACCTCTACCAAGGTGAGTGGATGCAAACAGAAAGGCGAAAAGTAAACTCAACATTCATGTACCCTATAAGACATCAAGTTGCCACCACATCTGAGCAACAAAGCTCCAAACGACGTGCTCCTGCGCGATATCCAAGACGCGTATTAGTGGCGATCATAGCCCTATTATTTGCCTCACTAGAGGTATGAAAGCGAAGCACGCCGTTCCGTTTAGCCCAATCAATCGCGCATAGTTTTAGAGTATACGCTATTCCTTTCCCTCTTTGCTCTGGCGATACGCACGTGTAATCATTCTCCGCATCAGCCTCTGTGATCCGCTTCAAGAACGTCATCCCAATAGGCTTATCCCCCTCCATTGCTAACCAAAACGTTTCAGGACTCATTCCCATGCCTTCCAGCACTTGAGACCGCCAAGAAGCAAACCCTTTCGACAGTGCCTCAGTATAGGTGACGTCCGCACCCAAATCTGCCCATAAAAGATGTATCGATTGCAACAAATCCCTATCATCTGCATCCAGTTCTGCTAATGAGCGCACATCAATACCAAACTGTGATAAAGCGGCTGTACGCTCCACTATTGCGTTGAGGGAAACCACTTGGACATCAAGGAGATAGTCCTCTATCACCTCGCCCGTCTCTTGAAAGCGAAAACGAGAGGCGAAAGCGCGTCCACGAGGGCAGTCCTCGCGCACCTTCGACAAAATCTCCTTTGCGCCCCTAGACACAAGAAAAGAGAGCATCTGACGATAGATGCTCTCTCCGATCCCACACCCTTGAAAGGCTTGGTCAACACGTACCTCAACAGTATAAACGTCCTCGCGCCCAGTCCACCAAGCCACGCCGCACGTTCCATACCCAACCACCACATCTGAGTTCGTAGCAACCCAAGCCTCACCAGATTGCTTTGCATACAACTCGGTGAATTCGTTATGGTGACGCTCTATCGTCAATGGGATACCGTCAGGCTCTTGGTTTCGATAAATCTCCACAATGCGACTCGCATCTTGAGAAAGATAGGGACGCACAATCATTTTGGCTACCAGTCTATCATCTCTGCTCAGAGGCGACGGAAGAGAGAGTAACAGTCCGACTACTGGCGTCCCAGCCCACTTTATAGCTATGAAACCCGCTAAAGAACTTCGCAGGAACATAGTACTCTCCATTGAGCTTTCGCGCGACCCCTTCCAGTGGAACCCTCCGGGAATCGTTGACGAGTGCAATGCGGCTCCCGAGTCCTATCACCACCCGATCATTCCCAACTGTCGCAATAATACGCTGTCTCGTCTCATCATATTTAAAGGAGCCATTCAATGCATTCACGACACCACGGACAGGAACCATCACCGTGCCACGCGAATTAAACGGAGCGGCATTGGAGGCAAATTTCACTTCTTCCTCATCGATTAAGACACCGATAGGAGAGGCGGTTGCATCCGCGTTCGAATCACGCGTAGTGTCTGTATCACGCGCATCATCCACATCCCGCGCACCGTTCCGACGCGTGTCCAATCGCCCGGACCCACTATCACGATCATGCGTGCGATCTGTATCTCGTGGGCGAGGCTGTTCGTCATCACGGGGGCGATACGCTGTTGTTGATGCAGAAACAGAAACGAACCTATCGAGCCGAACCCCCATCTCCGTCCCCTGCTTCAAAACCACATCTCTCGGTTCTTGCTTCCCTTTGTCTAGCGTGCCAGCCAGATAGCCAAGTGCTCCACCAATCAAGATATTGTTGAGCTTCAGCTTTCCACCGCCTAGCAATCCAACAAGAGCGCCTGCCCCTGCGCCATACCCCGCATAGACCAGTCGATTGTTCTTACGTCCGGATTTTGCTACAAGACGCCCATCACTCTTCTTGTCCACACTCTTGTTATCTAAGCCGATCACAGCACCATCAATATCATAGGCGCGACCGCCAGGCAATATTATCCGCCGGAAAGCCAAATCGAGGTAGCCCGCCTCCTTACCTTCTTTTTGTTTGGCAGCCCGAATCACTCCCTCCACAACGGTTCCCTCAGGCAATCCACTATATCCGTTCGAGTCTGCTTTAACAACAGCACTAAACTTGTCCCCCTCCTCATTTTTCTTCGAAGAGAGTTCTTTTTGCAATTTAACAGGAATAACAGTCCCTGCATCCAAGGTTGCGAGTCGAGCCTTCTGCCCAAAAACAACAGAAGGTGTCAGGACTGCCCCCAAGCACACTGCTAGGCTAGTGAGGCGCATTAGCGAGCCCCTAAACAAATTGGTAACAAACATAATCTCATACTCCTTTCGGTGACTCTCCAAATTAGTATCTCCTCAGCACTTCTAAAAATATTAGACGCTAAGAATCCCTATTATGTGACGCAGTTCTCTACATTTCACACGGAGCAAGGAGGAAGAAGAGGTCTCTCTGCCTAAACCTCCCTCGTACAACCCTATATTCTAAACGCGAGGTATCACTATGGCGCAACTCTATGGACGAGAATGGACTCGTACCGAACTTCTAGCCCGTGTTGGAGACATCAGTCAGATCGCTCGAATAAAACCGTATCGCCTGATAGAAGGGTACGAAGAGGGAGTTCTCGCCCTCGATGTGACCACAGGAAGCGGTCTTACATTCACAGTATTAGCCTCCCGTGGGTTAGACGTCTCCTCGGCAAACTACAACGGACGCTCTCTTGCTTGGCGTTCCGCGACCACCGATAGCCACCCCTCCTACTTTGACCACGAAGGTGAGAATGGACGTGGTTGGCTACGTGCCTTTTATGGTGGATTGGTCGTAACCTGCGGACTCACGTGGGCAGGAGCCAATGACACCGATAATGGGCAACAATATGGGCTTCACGGGCGCATCAGTAACACCCCCGCAACCAATGTTCACTGGGATGGCTTCTGGGAAGGTGACGACTACTATCTAGTTATCACAGGCAAAATGCGCGAGGCAACCGTATTCGGTGAGAACCTCCAACTGACCCGAACCATCACAACCAAACTCGGCTCTAGCAGTTTCTATATTCACGACGAGGTCGAAAACCTAGGCTTCAAGCCCACAGAACATATGATGCTCTACCATATCAATATCGGTTTTCCCGCCGTGAACGACAACGCAGAAATCATCTCCACATCTCGCTCTGCTGTAGCAAGAGACCCTATCGCTGAGGCATTGCTTGACAAATGCTACCAGCTACAACCTCCTGAAGCCGGATTTCAAGAGACTTGCTACTTCCACGATCTTACCACAGATGCCGAGGGTTATGCTACTGCCGCCGTCGTGGATCGTGAAACTGAAAGCGGACAAGGCAAGGGATTTGGGGTCTATTGCCTCTATAAACCCAGCCAACTCCCCCGCTTCATCGAGTGGAAAATGATGGATGCAGGAACCTATGTCGTTGGGATGGAACCCGCGAACTGCCTCGTCATGGGACGCCCAAATGAGCGAACGGCGGGAACCCTACAAGTTCTACAACCCTCTGAAGTGAGAACATACGACGTTGAGATAGGTGTCCTTGCGGGAGAGAAAGCCATTGAAGACTACGCCAGCAACTGTGTCAGCGTTCGAGAGGGGAGTCTTGAGTCTTGACGGATGAGACAGAACCGATAAACGCGCACGAAATGACAACAAGCACCGCAAAACAGAACCGCATTGCACCAATGGTCTTTGCGGTTCTCGTTCTCGCCATCACCTTCATACCCTACCTCTTGGGCTATGCAAATGCCGAAGGGCGTAGGTATCTTTGGCTCGGATATAATTTTGATGATGCTTCTGTCTATCTCACCTGGATGCGACAAACAGCGGCTCCCTCCCTACGTGTTTTTAATCTTTTCACTACCGATCCGCAAACAGGACTTGTGGCGAACCCTCTCTTTCTGTTATTAGGGTTGGTACACTGGCTGACGAAGATACCACTCTTAGGCGTTTTTCACCTTGCCCGCCTGCTGTTTGGATACACACTTCTTATGAGTGTCTGGCATCTAGTCAAAACAGTTCTCAAGACCGATTCGCAACGTTGGTTTGCACTTCTGCTCGTCGCACTCTCGGCGGGCTTAGGTTGGCTTCCCGTTTGGAACGCAACAGGGTTTGATAGCCCTGTAGACCGCTGGCAACCAGAAGCCATTACCTTCCTCTCGCTCTACTTAAACCCACTCTTCACAGCCTCCATGACCCTACAGGTACTCGTGCTTGCAAACCTCTTCAAAGCAGACCAGACAGGTGATAATCGGCTTACCATCAAAGCAGGAGTCTCAGCTCTACTTCTCTCCCTCATTCATGGCTATGATGTGATCACTTTGAGTGTTGTTTGGACGCTCTATCTCATCGTGCGAACTATCCAAAAACACGATGTTGTACGGGTTTGGAAGCAAGCGCTCACCGTTGCAGGCATAGCCCTTCCTGGTGTGCTATTCATGCTCTATCAGATCAAGAGCGAGAGTGTTTTCCGTGAACGTATAGCCGTTGCCACGCTGAGCGCACCCATCTACTGGGTCGCACTGGGTTATGGTATCCCCTTCCTCTTGGCTGTATATGCCCTTGCACGACAACGGAAATCAGACCGCAATACCGAATCAATCTTCCTCTCAATTTGGATGATAGGAAATGTACTTGCTGCATATCTTCCAGTCTCATTTCAACGCAAAATGCTTCAAGGCGCACACATCCCCATCTCGATATTGGCGGCTATTGCTGTCAATCTTTTGGTTCAAAACAAAAGCCGAGCCATGACGGCTGGCATCAAAGGGAGCATCGGCATCATCAGTGCCCTGACCGTGTTCGCCTTTATGTATCGTGACATCCAAAACGCGAACGCGAACATAACACAAACCCAACTTCAGCGCCCTTTCTTACGTCAGGGTGAGCAAATCGCTCTTGACTGGGTTGCCAAAAACACTCCCCCAAACGCGACGATACAACCATTGCCTCACATAACACTCATTACAGACAACGTGACCAGTAAAACTCAAACGGCGATAAGTGACACAACCCTCGCCACAATACTGCCTTGGATGACCGGACGCGCCGTCTTTTGCGGTCACTTTGGTGAAACGCCACACTATACCGACAGGCTTAATCAACTCAACCGCTTCTTGATTCCAAACACACCCGATACAGAAAAGATTTCACTGCTCCGTTCCATGAACGTGCAATACCTTCTCTTCAGCCAAACCTCTCCATCAGACATTGAAGCGGACTCGCTTGTCCCCATTTTCAGACACCGCCTCCCCCTTCCAAAATACCTAAAGCAAGTGTACTCCTCGGATGGGGTAGAAATATATGAGATACACCTGCCGTAATGCATCAAATCTAGGTGAGTGGTTTTGAAGGGGCGTCAGTCTTTCTGCCAATACAGTCCGATAATAATAATATAGCTATAAAACTGAGCAGAGTACTTTTTTTGGGAGGGGCTAGCCCCTCCCAAAAAAAACGCGCCACGCATCGCGTGGCGCACAACTCCTTTGGTTCACCAACAAACATACCTCTCTTCAAAACCGCTCAATCAACCCAAACCCCTTTTGTAATCGGCAAGTATCTCTGCAATTGTATAATGAGCGTTTCTCACCATTACAGTATTCGTGTGCAAATAATACGGTAGCGCAATCAAACCTATCGATAATGCCCACCCCTTCCCGCGTGCCCATGTCAAATCATCCATGGCAAGGGTAGTACGGAACACCTCACGCGTTTCAGCGGACAATAGATTCCAGGCGACTATCAAATCACACGCGGGATCACCCACCCCAAGACAACCAAAATCAATCACGGCACTCAAGCGTCCCTTGCCTGTCAATAAGTTCCCCGCTTGTAGGTCTCCGTGTATCCAGACGGGTGCTCCATGCCACACAGAAGTACGAAGCGCGACTTCCCAAGCCTTCAACGCCAACTCGGTATCAATAATGCCGTGTAGAGACGCGAGAGACGCACGGACAGTAGCGTCACGTGTCGCTAACGGCACTCCACGCGAAGAGTTGTGCGATCCAGAAACAGGACCACCCGCAGTATCTATCTGTCGTAGAGACTCGATGAACTCCGCCAACTCTATGGCAAACTGCTTTGGGTCTGCAAGGTTCTCCATAGTAGCGACCTCGCCATCAAGCCACCCATAAACAGACCAATTCCAGGGATACCACTCGCACG
The DNA here is from genome assembly GCA_945878775.1 of Chthonomonas calidirosea. Lineage (GTDB taxonomy): Bacteria > Armatimonadota > Chthonomonadetes > Chthonomonadales > Chthonomonadaceae > CAIJLM01. Next base: position 7,486 of record CAMCUQ010000032.1, on the reverse strand, counting down.
GCATCCCCAAAGCAAGCGGGGCAGGAATGGCAATTCGTAACAGCGGAGCCAGCTTAGGCAACCACTCCTGCTCCTTCTGTACTTGCCCAACAGCCCAATCGATGCGGGGCAGGCGCACCAACATCTCCGCACCGAGTCGGTAGATCGCATTGTCTGTTCCAGATGAACGGACTGGTTCAATGGGTAAGCCTGCCCATTGTGGAAACTGCACAGCAAGTAGCCGTCGCACAAGCGGTACATCAATGTCTAGTTCACCGACATGCATCTTCCCATTAGAACGCGAAGTCATAGAGGGCTATTCTCCTAAAAAGCGAAATCATAACACTCTATCGTTCTGAACACTACAAATGCTCAATGCGCCTTCCACCAGTTGCGCTCGTTCAAGGCATCATCCCATTAGGAGTCCCACAAGAAAAAGCCTTCCCCCACCCTATTCCTCCAAAAGCAAACGTGCCTTTTCAGCATTCACGAGATCAGCAATCGCTGCTCCTGCCGATTCCAGAGGAAGGTTATGTCGCTCGCCCTTCTTACTACGCAGGCTCAATTCCAGCACCCCCTCGCTCACACCCTTCCCAACTACTATCTGTATAGGAATGCCGATAAGGTCCATGTCCTTGAACTTTACACCTATCCTATCCTCTCGGTCATCCAGAAGCACATCCACTCCCCTATTCCGTAGCTCCCCGTACAGGTTCAGAGCGGTCTGCTTTTGCACCTCATCACGCGTATTCGCGATGATGACGCAAACCTCAAAAGGTGCAATGCTAATGGGCCACACAATGCCAGCCTCGTCGTGCTTCGCCTCAATCGCCGCCGCCATAGTTCGGCTCACTCCTAGCCCATAGCATCCCATCAAAATAGGTTGCTTCTCGCCCTGCTCATTTTGAAAGAGCGCAGACATATCTTTGCTATACCGTGTCCCCAATTTGAAGATATGCCCAACCTCTATACCGCGTGCATCGGTCAAATGCCCATCCTCACAACGAGCGCACCTATCCCCAGACACCGCCGTGCGAATATCCCCCCATGCAGTCACAGAAAAGTCTTGAAGAGGCGTTACATTGATACAGTGCGCGTCCGCCTTATTTGCGCCAACAACGTAATTTGCCTCTTGCTTCAACTCGTTATCGACATAGACAGGAATCTCTAAACCGACAGGACCCGCATAGCCCACAGGCGCGTTCGTCACCTCGCGGACGACCTCAGCCTCCGCAAGCACTGTATTCTTTGCCCCCAATAGCCGAGCCAATTTTGGAAGGTTAAGCTCCCTGTCCCCACGAACGAGAGCCGCAAACGGCTTCCCATCCGCAGAACAGATTATCGTCTTAATGATCTGGTCTGCCTCAACGCCTAAGAATTGAGCTACCTGTTCCACAGTATGTGCGTCAGGAGTATCCACAACCGCAGAAGGCTTCTTGTCCGCAAAAGTCGCAGGCACAATCTCCAAAAGCTCCGCGCGCTCCGCATTTGCGGCATAGGAACAACTATCACACCGCAAAACCGTGTCTTCACCACTGGGAGTCAGCACCATAAACTCATGATTCTCACTCCCACCAATTGCGCCGGGGTCTGCCTCAACGGCAAGATAGTCAAGACCACAACGCCGAAAGACTCTGCCATACGCCTCATAGTTCGCCCTGTAGATCGTGTCAAGATCAACCTCATTGCCATCAAAAGAGTATCCATCGAACATGGTAAACTCACGCCCACGTACCAGCCCACCACGTGGACGAGGTTCATCACGCTCCTTGGTCTGAATCTGATAAAGATAGAGCGGCATCTGCTTCCATGAGCTTACGGTTCCCCGAACAATATCCGTCACTACCTCTTCATGCGTAAAACCCAAAAAGAACTCGCGCTGATTCTTGTCTTTGAGGGCAAACAACACAGGAACCGACGAGCGTCCCGACTCATCCAACAGCTCTTTCGGGATCAAAACAGGCATATGGATTTCCAAGCCACCAAACGAGTTGATCTCTTCACGCACAATCTGACTGATCTTTTCGTGAACTTTCCAACCCAGTGGCAAATAGGAATACACCCCTGCCGCCACTCCACGCACGAACCCACCGCGTAACAATAACTGATGGCTTACCAGTTCTGCATCTTTCGGAACCTCACGCAAAGTAGGAAAAAACAATTGCGATGTACGCATAACCGCTCCTCAAATAGAATTTCCAAGAGGCTCTTCTATCAAAACACACCTATCTCAACAGGTAGTCCAACAAAGTAGCCTCTCAGTAAACAAAACCCCACTATCGTATCTTACCACGACCGATGATTGCCCAATGCGCCTCGATCTCCTCGCCCCGCACCGCGATCATCTCTTCGTGCATATTCACACAAGTACAGGCGTGATTAGGGATGATTCGCACTTTGTCCCCGACTTGTAGCATTGTAGGCGAATCGATCTGCACGTGTGCGTGTTCTTCACTAAAACCCACCATCGTCAACTCAGGATGCCCAATAATCTGCCCCGTGGTTTTATCGGGAAAGGGCGAATCGCTGGCAAGCGATTTTGTGCCAGCATCGAGGATCATGCGACCGTCGCTCCTAATACTGGTCACGGTGGCAAGAACAGAAAGCGCACAATGCTCCACAGGTACACCAAATTGTATCTGGCTGCGATCATAAAACACATAGACTCCCGGACGTAACTCGGTGGGTAACGGCTCGTTCGCCAAGTGCTTTGCTCCCGGCGTACTCCCCATACTGATCTCTTGAAGCGACACACCTGCCGCCCGAATCGCGTCCACTACCGCCCCAATACGGCTCTCTGCGTCCCGCGCTCCAGCACCCTGATCCGTTGCCTTATAGATATGTCCTTCGTGGGTAAATACGCCAACCAACTCAATCCCTACGGTTTTATCAATAAATAATGCCAGCTCAACAGCCTCCTGCGAAGTCCGAACACCTGCACGCCCCAAACCAGTATCCACCTCCATCATTAAAGCGATTGTCAATCCTGCCTCGCTTGCGGCTTGAGCAATAGGCGCAGCGCACTCTTGGCTATCCACGCCTACCCGAACTCGCACCCTACCCGCTAAATCGATAAGACGAGCAACTTTCTGCGCTCCAATGATCTGATTGGCTATGAAAAGATCGTCGATCCCTCTCTCTGCATAGACCTCTGCCTCGCCCAATTTTGCAACAGTCAGTCCAGTAGCCCCTGCCGCCAACTGCCTCTGTGCTATCTCAAGTGTCTTATGCGTCTTTGTATGTGGGCGTAACCGTTTGCCGCCCGAAAGCACCGCAGAAGCCATATCCACTAGGTTTTGCTCTAACAAATCGAGATCGACGAGAAGAGCCGGAGTATCTAGGTCGTAAAGTTTCACCATTTCACCTCAAGACAGATTTTCATGCACCAAAGTTGCGTATAATAGAGACAAGGAGAAGAAACTCATGTTGACGCGAAGCCTATTCCTCAGCCTTGCAAACAACAAAACCGCAGAACACATTGTCAAATCAAATCCCCTATCGCGCCGAATGACCTCCCGCTTTGTGGCAGGAGAGAGCATCTCAGATGTAGTAACCACCGTCAAGAACCTCAATGCGTTGGGTGCAGATGCGTCCGTGGACCTTCTGGGTGAGAGCGTCACCAAACCAGAAGAGGTAGAACAGACCGTCAGCACCTACCTACAGCTTATACAAGCCGTTCGTACCAACAACCTCAGAACGACGGTATCGGTGAAGCTAACTGCGCTAGGGCTAGACATAGACGCCAACCTTTGCAGAGCGAGCATGATTCGCCTTCTTGAAGCTGCCAACCCAGACATCTTTATTCAGATTGATATGGAAGGCACACCGCATACAGAACGGACTCTGGAGCTATTCTATGCACTCCGCCAAGACTACACCAATGTGGGAGCCGTCATCCAGGCATATCTCTTTCGCAGTGAAGCAGACATTGAAAAACTCATCTCCATACAAGCCCGCGTCCGACTCTGCAAAGGAGCCTATAACGAGCCTCCAAGCCTCGCGTTCCCATTGAAAACAGACGTAGACACCAACTATCTCAAACTAATGCACCCCCTCATCGAAAAGGGCAACTATCCGGGGTTTGCAACCCATGACCCCATTATCATAGAGCAAATCAAAGCCTATGCAAAGTCACAGAATCTTCCCAATAACCGGTTTGAGTTCCAAATGCTCTATGGTATACGGCGCGATCTCCAGACGCAACTCGTTCAAAATGGGTACAACCTCACTGTCTACACCCCTTTTGGAACTCACTGGTATCCCTACTTCATGCGTCGCCTTGCAGAGCGTCCCGCAAACATTTGGTTTGTTCTAAAAAGCCTTCTCAAAGGCTAGCTACGAGAGTCACTACTTCCAACGAACGAGAGTAGCACCTGCGGGGGGAAGCGGGCAAGCCCACTTGACTCTCCCATCCTCGCCACGCTTGATTGCTATTGGAACCATCTTATTGGTACTATTGTCAAGGTACTCCAATACCATATTGCCCGCCAACAATTGCACCTCAACCTCTGTCCCTTTACGGTAATCCCTGTTTGTGATTAGAGCCGAAGTGTACCCTTCACCGTCATGGAATATTCCAATAGTAAGATCGCTCTCCTTAGTCACTTGCACAAGATTCGTTTGCGTCAACTTTGTGCCATCCTCTGGAATACTCCCAGTTTGAAAAGTCTCCACACAACGCGCCCTATAAAGATACTTCGCAAACATCCGCACATCTGTGTTCACACGCTTCACAGGTTGGTAGAGCGGTCCCTCTTTCCCGTCCCGTGCCATTATGGCGTGGCTCCACTGATAGAGGTTATCATCTGGGGGAAGCCAATACGTAAAATAAATTAGCCCCTTCACACCATACGCAAGTGACTGCATCGCCTCATAGCGCAGCTCATTCTCATTGAGAGCGCGATAACCTCCATTAGGCTGTACGGAAAGGATAATGTTCCAGAACGGCACACCAGCCGCCTCTGCCGCCTTCTGTGCAGACGCAAGATTACCCAAAAATCCCACGCGATCCGAGTCCTTCAGGAAATGGTAATGATCATAACTCAGCACGTCGGGCGCAACCACCTTCAAATACGCTTCCAGGTACTCATCGTAAGTGTTCGTGTTTAGTTGGCTAGGAGAGGCAATTCTATCATTCGACGCGTAGTTTGGAAACAGATTAATAAGCGCCAAGTGCGAAGGGGCTGCCTTTCGCAACGCTCGAACGACCTCCGCCAATCCAGCAAACTGCTTTGCCCCCGGCTCGTCGGTAACAATATAGCCCAGTAGAGCAGATTGCTTCCGATAGTCCTTCACCATTGCCTGAATACCTGCAACGAGTTCCTTATTCTCCCCAATAGCTAAGGGAATACGGCTATCGCTCAAAATAGCTTTCAAGCCCATCTTTTGACACAATTCGAGAATTTTCAGGTTGCGCTCCACTGTCGCACCACCTTCACACGGAGGCAGCACAACGGAAAACCCCGCCTCTTTCATCTTCCCAAACTGTTCTAAAGTCAGAAAGGCTTCAGGGGGAGCGCACCAAAAACCGATGGGAAATTCCTTCGGAAGGACTGCGTTTTGCGCGGTAGTCTGCACCATGACAAGAACACCTCCTAAAAGAATAAAAACCGCCTTCAGATAAGTGACGTAGCTTCCCATAATTACTGCTCCTCTGGCTCATCTTCAGCACGCTCACGCCGCTCTATGAGAACCACCTCCTTGGGCGTTAGTCCGTCCAAATGACTCTGAGGCGTGTCCATCCAATAGATATACGCATCCGCAAGCCGATCTCGCATATCCGCAAAGCCATAGCCTAGCACAATCATATCCGCGCGGTGCAATAACCACATCCTCTGAGCACGGTGTCGTAAGGTTCCCTCACGCCAGCCCATCGACTCACCCCAATACAGACTGTCTCCCATCTCACGGGGTAGAGCCAACCCACGGGCATCCAGGCTATCCTCTAGTTCGGCACACCACGTCCTATAGCCTGCCAACCACTGGACTTCACCCCCTCCATCCAGCTTATAAAGCCCCTGCCACCTATCCATATAGATTTCAGGAAAGCCCAAGACCTCCTCTACCCAGTCCTCTGGCAGAAAACCATGCTCCGCTTTGAGGTACTGCACGAATCGACGTAACGACTCTAGCAAGCGATGCTCTATCTCTTGCTCTGCGTTCGCTTTGCGAATATAGTGGCTATAGGCAAACCAACGGAGATCAAACTCGTCCATCTGGGTAACAGGAAGCTTTGCCGCTTCGGCGACATAATCGACCAACATCTCCGCATTGAACACATCTTGCTGAGTCACTTTCGTATCGATCCCAAGCACTGTCTCAAGCCAATTTACGAAGCCATCGAGTAACTGGTATCCCTCATCCAAGAGGTCTTGAGTATCCCTATAAGGCTCAATACTTGCCTCCAAAGACTCCCAATCTTCAAACATCGACATATATCTCCTATGGTATGACAACCAATAAGTAAAACAACGAGAACACGGCAAGATACCCCAACAGCACCAATCCCCCGAACCCGCGCAAGCGGTTTGGGAACAGTGCTAACCACCCCATAGCCCCAATGATAGAGATAGGCAACATTGCCGGATAAAGATACCTCCCCTGCGCCTGATAATACTGTAGTATAAACCCAAAGAACGAAACAAAAACCAATCCAAGAGTTAGAAATACGACCCAGAGACTCTGTAACTGTGCCTTAGAAAAGAGTTTTGAGCGTTGAAAATGGAGCCTGATCATACCAATACACACCCCAACAGCCCAAAGCACCATTATGCCATACCATACGTTGGGCAGAAAGAGCTGTATTCCGCGCTCTGCACTCTTAGGTGTTCCAAAAACTGCCCAAAAGCTCTGGAAAGAGCGCTGTCCCACGTGTATGAGATACCCGTCCCAGCCTATTTCCGCCACAAAATCCTTTGCTAACGCCGTTCCAGCAAAAGCCCTAGAGAACGCCTTTAGGGGCAGTACCTCGCCATAAAGAACCCCGTTCCGAACGAACCACCAGCCAGAGAGAAGCACAACAATAGCGGCGGAGATTCCCATAAGCCGAGAGAGAGAGGGGCGGCTCTCCCGATTTTTTGCCATAAGCAAGAGCGCGAATAAGACGACAGGCACAAGCAAAATACCCGTTGCTTTAGTCAAACACCCTGCGCCCACGCAAAAACCCAAAAACAAAGCATCTCGTGACTGAACGCCTCGCCTCAACATAAGCACCAAAAGACAGACTGTTGCGCTGAAGCACACCTCCAGAAGAACATCATTATTGATAGTGCTCGTTAGCGCAATATGTGAAGGCATCAAAGCCACCAAACCGACACCAACCACCGGGAGCACACCATCTTTCGGAAACAAGCGGCGAATTGTAAAATATATTAGCCCCAACCCTACTGCCCCACAAAACACAGAGAACAGGCGCACACCCAACACTCCACCAGAAAGAGCAAAAGGAGCGGAAAGTAGGTAGTACAAGGGCGGTTGATGCCACTCGTAAGCGGTAGGGTTTGCGCTA
>CAMCUQ010000031.1 GCA_945878775.1 Chthonomonas calidirosea | reverse complement strand
TGGAGGAGTGCCAACAGCAAGGGAAGATCATCCATGCGTTCGGTGAGAAAATCAGAGTTTGGTGTCTTCATGCGGGAGAGAGTACCCGCAGAAGGACGCTTTGTTCAAATCTTTGATTTCACTCCAAAAATGAGCGAACTGAGAGTAATACCCTTTTTGTGTTAGACTCCTCAGAGGTGAAGGAGCAAAACCATGAAGCAAGAACGGTTCGTGTCTGTCTACGAAAACACTGCGACTCGTCATTGGGCGAACATAGAAAGCCCTTGTCTGGGATATGGTAACGTAGCCGCTCTCACAATAGTGTAGCCCTAAAGCCCCTTTCCTATTGCGCTTCATCAAATCCTCCTTATTTGTCGGTTTGAGATACCTTCTTGGCGGATGCAGGAACTATGGGCGCAACTGCGACAGGCGGGGTGGTCGTTTCAAGATCGTTACTTGCGGGGGGCAAAGCGGAAGGGGTAGATGCTTGAGCAAGCAAGCGCAGCTTATTGCTACCATTGAGGGCAGCGACCTTGTAGCATTCGGCAAGGGTGGGATAGTTGAAAACGCTGTTGATAAAGTAGTCTACGGTTCCATGAAAAGCGATAACCGCCTGCCCTATGTGGATTAACTCCGTAGCGCCAGTCCCTACAGCGTGTACTCCCAAAATTTGCCGGGTCTCCTCGTGTATCAGTAGTTTGAGCATTCCGAACTCGTCTCCGATAATCTGCCCCCGCGCTATCTCCCGATACTGCGCGATGCCCGCCTCATAAGGAATGCCGGCAGCCGTCAGTTGTGCCTCTGTTCTACCCACCATAGAGATTTCGGGTATCGAGTAGATTCCATATGGGAAAAGTTCAGGTATCGACGAAGCCGGCTCGTTAAACGCATGACACGCCGCCTGTCGCCCCTGCTCCATGCTGGTGCTAGCCAGCGCAGGAAAGCCTATCACATCGCCTACCGCGTAGATGTGAGGCAATTCGGTCTGGTAATTAGCGTTGACTTTAATTCTGCCGCGACTGTCGGTAGCGATGCCCACTTTTTCTAGCCCAAGACTCCGGGTCGCCCCCTGCCTTCCAATACAGTGTAACAGAGTCTCGGCACGTAGGCGCTTGCCGCTCTGAAGCTTCGCTTGCACGAGGTTGTTGGGCAAGAGCGTGATTTCCTCCACCCGTTCGCCAAGGCGTAATGTCACACCCGCAGCGCGCATCTGATATTGGAGCGATTCCGTTATCTCTGCATCCACGAAATCGAGCAGCCTATCCCGCGCCTCCGTCACAATCACGCGTACATTGAGCGCGGCAAGCATACAGGCATATTCGGTTCCTATCACACCACCGCCCACGATAATAATGCTTCCGGGAAGGCGGTTCAGCCGCAAAAGCCCATCACTATCCACAATATGTTGATCATCGAAGGGAATATTTTCGGGGCGGGAGGGAGTAGTGCCAGTGGCTATCACAAAGTAGTCGGCGGTAAGGGTTTCGTAGTTGTTTTCGCGGCTCACGCGGACGGCATTTGCACTTTCAAACTGGGCGACGCCACCTATCATCTCGACACCGTTTCGCGCCATGTGCCCTCGAATGACCTCTATCTCGGTACGAATCACCTGCCGGCTACGATGAATCAGATCATCAAAAGTAACTTCTTGGCGCACAGGGTCGGCTTCGCTAAAGAACCGGTTACGTGTCGCGCCGGTTAGTTGAACCACCGCCTCGCGCAGGGCTTTGCTGGGGATAGTTCCTGTATTAAGACAGGCACCGCCGGGCACTGTGTTGCGCTCTATAAGTGCGACTTTTCTGCCCAGTTTCGCCGCCTGTATAGCGGCTTTCTGCCCCGCTGGACCGCTTCCCAATACAACGATATCCAGATGCTTGGTGTGTTTCATTATGCTGTTCTCCTATTAGATCGAGGCAGGGTTTTTACAGCGCGACGAGGGTGTGCTCGCTGAGTGCAAACCCATCAGTACGGACTAAAGGTGGTAGAGTATCATCTTACCCTACAAGGGGTAAAGTAGCGTCCTGTAAACCCCCGCCCCGCCGTATAAACGCAAAAAGCTAACCCTATTGCGTTGGCTCCAACTGAACGGCTTGGGCTTGCGCCTGCCTGAATCGAAACTGCTATACGCATCTATCATGTCCCAATTGCGTTTCGTCATTGCCTCCATTTCTGGGGAACCTGTCAAATACACTCCCCTTTCACCTCTTCCATACTCTTGCGGGTAAGGGAGGGAGGAAATAAGGAGCGATTGCACGAAAAGCAAAGATATGGATTGCAAATAGCTCAGAGGCTGCTATAGACTAGGGTGGGGCTATGCCCCGAAGTGGTTAGGGGAGGGATTGTATTGTGAGAATAGCCTGTTCTCAGCCTCCTCCGAATAACCCGAACAACTTGTGTTCACTAGAGCGGCTTGGGATCATACTTTGGGGCAGAGGATTGCCTGACTTGCTTAGGAGACACCTTCCTTCTCAAGTCTCGAATCGTCTGCAAGTCCTATTGCATTGTTGCAATAAGACTCCACATTACCGCTAACAGAATAAGCTGAGCCACTGCCAGTAATTCGAGAGGAGAGATACCATGAAAGTGGTTTTTGAGCCTGCCATTTCTGAGCATCCACCGTCGCTCTATCGGGTGGATAATGTGTCTTCGGAGACTGTTCCTTACAAGGGAAGATTTACCGAGAAAGAGGTGGCAACCTTCGACAAACAGGGGTTTTTGGTCGTGAGTGATTGCCTTACATTAGAAGAGGCTGAGGGGGCGCGGGATACTCTGCACGAGATGACACTTGCAGAAGACCCTGCCTGTGGTTCCATTGCTTACGAGGGTAGTATACAAGCTCGGCTTGCTGTGGCTATTCCTTCGGAAGCAACGCCTTCCAAGAGCCAGTTTTCTTTAGGGACAGTGGGCGAGGGCATGCCACTTCTACCAAAAGAGGAGCGGGCGAGGTATGTGCGGAAGTTTATGGAATTCACAGCCAAACATTCTACCCTCTATGCACTTGCCTACCATCCGCATATTCTGCAAATGGTGGAGCAACTGCTTGGAGAACCAGCAAACCTGTTTCAAGAAATGGCGATGATTAAGCCCTCACAGGGACGAGAAAAGCCGTGGCATCAGGATCATGCCTATTTCAACTTTCCGCTCTCACAGCGCATTGTTGGCGTCTGGATAGCGTTGGCGGATGTGTGTCCCGAAAATGGCTGCATGTTCGTAATTTCTGGAGGACATCGTGAGGGGGCACGTTCTCATTTCTTGCGACGTGACTGGCAGATATGTGACACAGAAGCTCTCTCTTTACAGCAGACAGCCCTTCCTATGCAAGTCGGGGAAGTTCTTCTCTTTGATGGCAAGCTTCCCCATGGCACTCCTATCAATCGCACGGAGCAGGTGCGTTGGGCACTTCAGTTCCACTATGTTCCTGCGTCATTTACGCAAACGAGCGATGAAGAACGGTTAGCTGCTTTTGGCTCTGAGGGAAAAGGGGCTGTTTGTTAGCAGTATAAGGTGCTCTCCCTTACCACGACACAAGTCCGTTTACTCACCCAACTGTAAGCCTAGGAGCACTGCTGTTCCCATTAAACACTACTCAGAGACTTCCTTTGGAATAAGTGTTCCAATCGTTGAAGACACGCTACCGTTCAGGCAATATGCCCGCAAAATGGTGGACGCGAAGCGTCGGGCAATACCGACTGGAGAGAGTGGCGAACTTCTCTAGTCCAACGTCCATACCGATAACCTCAGAACTTGGGGATAAGGGCTTGGCTTAGACTTCTACAGCGCGATATGGGCAAAGGAGAAAACCCATGAGTAAGCCTTTGGGTGCGATGTTGTCTGCCAAAGTAGACGATACTGAAAAACTGCCTACCCCGCAAACGCGCAAGCAAGGCTACCGAGAGAGTGGCTTAACAGCGCGTGCCCTCCTATTGGGCTTGATCTTTACAGGAGTCTGTGACCTTTGGATTCATTGGGCAGAACTGATCCTCAGCGGGCGCGGGCATACTGCTCTTGCCAATACGAGTATACCCATAGGAGCCTTTAACATTCTTTTTGTGCTTGGCGTCACCAATCTTTTGCTCAACCGCTTCCTACGCCCACTCGCCTTCTCCTCTGCCGAACTGCTTGTTATCTATGTTATGATGACCGTCTCAACAGTTATATCCTCGTCAGGAGGCATTCATTTTATTGTGCCTACCATCGCCGCTGCATTCTATTATGCCGATAGTAGCAATGGATGGGGGGAGCAGTTTCATAAGTACATCCCCGATTGGATCGCGCAGAAAAATGCCCTTGCCCTCAAAAACTTCTATGTCGGAAATGCACACGTGCCTTGGGCATTGTGGCGCACCCAACTAGTGGCGTGGGTCGGGTTTATGGTGTTGTTTAGCCTTGCGACCCTTTGCCTAGTGGCACTGCTACGCAAGCAATGGGCAGATAGAGAGCGGCTCGCCTTCCCTACGGTAGCTGTTCCTTTAGAGCTCATTCGCCAAAATGAAAACCTCTTTCGCAACCGCCTCCTTTGGTTCGGCTTCTCAATTTCATTTTTTATTGATGTTATCAATACACTTCATCTCAACTATCCGGCAATCCCCTTTTTTAATACTCGTTCTGATGGACAGTTTGATGTGGGGCAGGCGATAACGACCTCTCCTTGGAACGCCATTGGCAACACCACTGTCTCCTTCTACCCCTTTGTGATTGGGATCGCCTACCTGCTGTCGGTGGAGATGACTTTAAGTTGTTGTCTCTTCTGGCTTATCACCAAATTGGAGGCGGTCTTTGGGGCGGCAACAGGTATCTCTTCAGGAGCGACAGGAAGTGGTCAGAGTGCTTGGCCCTTCATCGGGCATCAGGGAGCTGGAGCGTTTCTTGCTCTCTCGCTGGTGAGCCTATGGATGTCACGTGCATATCTGAGAGAGGTGTGGCAAATCGCATTTCGGAAGAAAGAGATGGGCAAAAAAACGGATTCGGAAGAGCCAATGTCCTACAGAGTGGCTCTCATTGGGTTGGGAATCTGTCTCGTCCTCTTGGTGGCGTGGTGTATGAATGCAGGAATGCACGGGATTGTTGCTGTTGCCCTGATCGTTTTGTATCTCCTTTACACACTGACTGCGGCACGTATTCGTGCGGAAACGGGAAACGCTTGGCTCTTTGGTCCCAACATCGATACCTATCACCTCATGACAACGACTTTTGGCACACAGGTCTATCACCCTGTGGACTTGACGGTGCTTGCCTATGTACGAAATGCAGTGGCAAGTTTTGACATGCGGTGTCTCTCCATTCCGAATCAGTTTGACGCCTACAAGATGGCAGATGCCATAGGCGTCCACAAACGTCGCCTAACGCTGGCTTTGATACTCGCCATTGTGGTGGGAATCGCGATCTCTTGTGCGATAGCATTGATGATTTGGTACGGGTATGGAGCGGGTGCTAAAACAGATTCGTGGCGTACAGAGATGGGGAAAATCCCCTTTGACCAACTCTCAGGTGCCCTCAGAACTCCCGTGAAGCCCGACCTCACCGGAACTTATGCTGTGGTCATAGGCTTTGGACTTACAACCGCTCTCATGTTATTGCGAATGCGCGTGACGTGGTGGATATTGCATCCCGTGGGCTATGCAATGGCAAACACAAATACCATGAATCAGGTCTGGCTTCCCTTCTTCATTGCATGGGGCATGAAGGTACTAGTTCTACGCTATGGTGGGCTACAACTCTATCGTCGTTCTCTGCCTTTCTGTTATGGTCTCATCGCAGGAGACTTCATTGCAGGCGGGCTCACCACTTTAATAGGCTGTCTCTCCGGCATCAATGTCTATGCCACCAACTGGTAAGGGAAAGCCTCTTCCCAAAAGGAGGATTTTCCACTGCTGAATCGCAATGTATCAAGCAAAGCTACTTTACGAGGAGACCCTCTCACATGAATCCAAACTCGTCCCAATACATGAGCAACACCACTCGAAAGAGAACGCCTTTCCTCTACGTTCTGCTAGCCAGTCTCTTCTTATGCCTCTCTCTGTCTCTGGCACAGAGCGAAGCCCAATGGGCGCGTAAAGTCAAGCTACCCAAAGGCGAAAAAGGAAAAGTGCTCTTTAATGGGCGCAATCTGTCTGGTTGGGAAGGGCAAACCGAGAAATACTGGTCGGTGGAGAAGGGGACCATTCGTGGAGCCAACGAAACGCCTGTGCCTGTAAGCACCTACCTCTACACAAAAAAGAGTTATCGTAACTTCCGATTACTTTTGGAAGTGAAGCAGACACGGGGAGAGCACTACTCCACCATGCATTCTGCGGTAGGTGCATTGGGCGAAAAGATCGAAGACAAGGGGGAGTCGTTTAGTTTTCGAGGTCCCCTTCTCATGTTTTGCAACGATTGGGGAATTTGGGACGCAAATCGAAGGAACCGTATCTATCCCGAAAACTATAATGGGGGTATTTTAAACCCCACCGAAAAAGTGGGAGACTGGAATCAGATTGAGATACTGGTAATCGGAGATCGTATCCGAATGATCGCCAATGGGCGCCAAGTCATTGATTTTACAGATAAGCCCGGAATGCTACAGGAAGCCCCCATCGGACTCCAACTGCATAGTAATGATCGCCCACAAGAGTATCATTTTCGGGGGCTAGTGATGGTCGAGAACCCTACAGACCAACTTCTCACCCTCAGTGAAAGCCGCTAAAGTGCCCCGTGTTTCAATCTCCCCTCCCCTTTGCCAACGCATGGTGAGGCGTCCCCCTTTAGGGCATTTGAGAAACTGAAGCGGCTCTTACTGAATCTGGAGCACGAAGCCCGCTGGTATGCTATATAGGAAAGGATATAACAAGAATGGAAAACTCTTCTTGTGAGCTTACAAATCATGCCCTTCCACCAGAGATGGAGACGCTTCAGGTGAATCCCGAAGCGATTCTACTCCATGTGGATCAGATACAGGCGAACGGCTTCACCCTTATAGAAAAGGCATTGCCGCTATCGCTTATCGAAGCGATGCGTGTCCAGTTTGATCCTCTGATAGAGGAGCATCGTCGTGCCTGTACCACTAACAGGGGCTCGAACCGATACCAGATGTACCTGCCGTTCGAGCCTCCATTCTCTTCACCCCTCCTCATTGAACACCCTGTTGTTCTGGCAGTCCTTCGGAGAGTTCTCGGCGAGCGGTTTCTACTGAACTACTTCGCCTCCGACACGCCATTTCCGGGGTCGGATTATCAGGCGATCCATTCAGATGGTGAACCCCTGTTTCCCGGAACACAGGTTTCACTACCCTGCTACGCGGTTGTCCTGAATATCGCGCTGGTTGACGTGACCGAGGAGAACGGACCCATGGAGATATGGGCTGGAGGAACGCACTCTCTTACGGCTCAGGTGAATGTGGAGAAAGCGGCTCAGAAGATGGCTTCGCAACGCCTCACGATGAAGGCAGGAGACATCCTCCTTCGTGATCCTCGCGCATGGCATCGCGGGACCCCCAATCATGGAGCACGCTCCCGCCCGAACATTGCCCTTCTCTATGCCCGCTCATGGTATCGGTTTGGGCTAGACCTCCCGACAATACGGCGGTCTCAGTTCGATTCCTTGAGCGAATCCGCGCAGTCTATGCTCCGATATGCCACGCTTCTCGATGGCTAGGGAGAACTATCAAAGAACCCCGCCTCTGGCACAAAAATGCCCCGCAGAAGCCATTGTAAAGCCAACGTGGGGCTTGTATTATTCGTGTCTGTGCTTGGTACTGTACAATGCTGACCTTCTGATCGGAAAGCCCAAGCACTGCCCATCCCCCGAAAATGTACATTGAGCCGAACCTGTCTCAATCACACCATACAAACTCTTTCCCAATCGAAAAAGGAGCGTTCAGTGAACGGAGGATGCTTGGACATCTAAAGGGAGAGTAAAGAGGGTTAAGGAAGTCCTCGGAAGACAACTCGGAACCCGCCATCGCCGCTCCTACCGTCTGGATTGAGGAGGTAGTTGAAGTAGCGGAATGCACAACGGAAGAGGTCGGGATTAGTATTGAACCACGAACCGCCCCGCAAGACACGCATAATGCCAGTGGGACTTCCTTGCGGGTTATTTGTATCAGATGGGTTATACTTGTCAGAGTACCAATCCGTACACCACTCCCACACATTACCAGACATATCATGCAAGCCATAACCATTCGCAGCGTAACTGCCCACAGGAACAGTGCCACTTGGTTTGTATGGGGATACTGAATTTGCACATTTACTTCCGTGCCAAGCATCTTCCAAAGGATACTTCTTGCCCTCTAAGCCACCACGACTAGCATACTCCCATTCTGTCTCTGTAGGCAGGAGAACTCCTGCCCAAGCGCAGTATCCCTTCGCATCATCCCAACTCACACGTACTATAGGGTGATCCAACTTACTCCAACCTTTGTTGAAATCTGGGGCAATAGGCATCTTCTCCCCTGTTGCCTCGCAATAACGCTTGTACTGCCCCACCGTAATCTCAGTCTTACTCATGTGGAACGAACTCAACGTCACTCGGCGGATAGGCTGTTCATCTGGCTGGTAGTTACTACCCATCAGGAAGCTTCCTGCCGGTATCTTCACGAGCTTCAAACCCGTTTTGTTCTCTGTCCTGCTTACCTTATCAGTCTCTTTCTTTTGCTGTTGGTTGGAGCCGGAATTATCCTTTTTGGGTGCTTTGGGGTTCGGTGCAAACTTACCCAACACTGCCCATGACACCAATGCTAACAGAATGACTCCTATTGCCCATAAACCCCTTTTGGGAGCAGGGGAGGGTTGTGGCATCTTTGCTGTTTGAGAGGGCTTGTTCACAGGTGTTCGTGACTCTGCTTTCTAAGGGAGGCTTTGGATAGTATTCGTCACTCTTCGCCATATTCCTGCTAACAGACGGCTTGCACATTGGAAACGAAGAGCGGTTTGGAGAAGAGAGAAACGCTTCCACACCCCTGAACTTTTCTTTGCTCGAATTCTTCCCCAAAATGGCTCTCCCTAGGGTATACTATGGTTGCTAAGTTTTCGCGTTTTCATGAGCAAACACTGTAGAAGGAGGTGCCAGCATGGCAAAAGGTGGCAAGTCTAAGACCGACGTTTCGGCACGCCAACAACTCAAAAATCAAGTTCTTACGTGTCGATACTGTGGTCGTAAACCCGAAGTGGTTAAAGTTCTGACTACGGGCGGTAAAGCCCAAATGTATCGCAAGTGCTGTGTTGCGGCAGGAGTCTCTCCTAGCCTCTAAACCACAGGCATTTGCTTTCAAAACAACAAAGGCGTCCTTCAAACCCTATATCAAGGAGTTGGAGGACGCTTTGATTTTGAGTGAGGAGAAACTCCTGCCTCGGACTCTCTGCGAACTTACGAAACCTTTTCTAATCACCATTCGTACCTTCGATAGAGCGAACGAAAAGAGAGTATTCTCTGCCAGAGACTTGTGAAGGAGAGACGCCAAAAATGACCCATGCAACCGACCACCTAGACCCTTCAGAAGCGCGAAGACGCGCCTATCGTGAACAACAAGCCGAAATCTATCAACAACTACAGACCCTCCTCGAACCGGGGGAAAACCTTCTGGGATTCACACGTGGACGCATTGCAGGAGGCTTTCAGGGCAAACTCTTCATTGGGATCGAGTCGTTTTTTGTTCCCTACGTGAATGTCGGCTTAACAGACAAACGCCTCATCTTGCAACATCTTACCCGCGAACTCGATAAGCCCAGCCGAAATCAGCCCCACAGTTTCCCTCTCCCAGAGGTCATCAATATCGCTTTCACCGAGGCAGATGCTTTCCATGAAATAGACGAATTAGGACGCCTCTCGGTACAACTCCTAGATGAGCAGTCGTGCCGTTTGCGCCTCGATGGTGCAGGAGCCTGTGACGATGCGAAGGAACTGGTAGAGGTGTTTAACTCCCTCTCCACGCGCCACCACACGCCCCAATCCCCCACACAGCAACTCTGCAAAGAGTGCCAGAAGGTGATCGATCAGCCCGTCAAGTTCTGCCCCTATTGTGGAATAAAGCTCGCCGTTGAGCAGCCACTGCAAGAAGCCGCCACATCGGAAGAGACTCCTGACAAGCCCTCTGAGACCTTTACAGAAGCGGTAGTCGAAACCGCCATAGAGGTTGCAGTGGTGGTTGAGACCGTTGCAGAGGTCGTTGTAGAGGTCGTAGAAGCCATCGTGGAGGTCCCCGTTGAGGTTCCCGAAACCGTTGCCGAGACTCCAGAAGTGGTTGTTGAAACAGCACAAGCGGAAGAGGCTCCACACGCAGAGGAGACCCCTCAAGCGGCAGAGTCTGCACCAAATCCCAACGACATTACCTCTTGGGATGCCTACGCGCAAAAGGTAATCGCAGAGCAGAACGCCTTGCGTCCAGAGGGGGGAGAGAGAACAATATGAGTAACACAGAGACCATTAGCAAAGAGCGAATCTACTTTCCCGGAATCGCGAGCAGTGCCTTCGAGCACCCCCTTGATCGTGCCGCGTTGGAGGCATTGCGTCGTACACCGGGGCTAGATCGCCTTTTGAAGATGCTCTCCGATTGGGGCATGGAGCGATTCCTGCGTGCCGCCTACACCGGAGACGCCTTGCGTGTCTCTCCACGGCAGTGTTCGCGCCTCTATCGTGACTTGCGGGAGGCGTGTGCGGTCTTGGATGTAACAGAGCCAGAACTCTATATCACGCAGAACCCACACCCGCACATCAGTTTCTTCGGAATGCACCGCCATACTATCGTTATCACCACCGCGATGGTTGATCTACTCTCAGAAGAGGAGCGATTGGCTGTCATTGGGCGAGAACTGGGGCACATCAAAGCCGAGCATATGCTCTATCGCACAATGGCACTGCTTATTGCAGAGATTCTGGCAAACACCTCCCGCACGATTTTACTCCCCGGAATGATCCTCACCGAGGCGATGCTCTACGCGCTTCTGGTCTGGTTCCGTCGTTCAGAACTCACTGCGGATCGGGCAGGGCTACTCATCGCACAGGACGGCAATATCTGTGTGGGGGCACTGCTCAAGGGAGTCGCTGGCTCTCAAAAATTGATGGATGATCTGAACATTGAGGAGTTTGTGAAGCAAGCAGATGTTCTGGACGACCTAGAAGAGGACATATTGAGCCTCTACTACAAGTTCTCTCTCGTCCGTTGGCAAACCCACCCCTTCCCCACCTATCGAGCGCGGGAGATCAAGGAGTGGGAAAAGAGCGAAATCTATCAGAAGATACTGCGCGGGGAATATGCACGAGAGAACACGGAGGCAGGTAAGCGAGTCTGTACCGCTTGCGCCGCCACTATCTCCAATACCACCTTCCGCTTTTGCCCTGAGTGTGGCGCACCTCTCGATCCCGTCCACGTTCAACACGACATTCGGCGGAACTAAAGCCCGCGCCCATATGCCAAAACAAGTTCGGTCTCCCTCTGCATAAGAAGGAGACCGAACTTGTTTTGGAGTGTTCCTTTTCGCAGTCGCGCCTTGCAGAAAACCCTACCGCAGAAGATCGTGCAGAATCAGCCCCGGAATGGGGTCACTCTCCAGCGTAGTAAGCAGGTCAAAGGTCGTCACAATCAGGCTTCCCATGCCTATAGCACGTCGCAAGAGCAACCCTGCGGGATTTCGTAGCCAGCCCACGTAGAGACCAGAGAGAACCTCTTCCCACTCCATTCCTGTGAGAACGTGTGTGGGTATAATGGACTGATACTCGAAATCGAAGACCTGTGTATCGGGGAGAGAGGGAAACGCTTCGGAGACAAACCACGTCCTGCCCCCGCACCAGTCACCCCACCAACCATTCTTCTCCCGTGATTCGACGGTGATGCCAAGCGTATTGTCTTCAGGAAGTCCCGTATCACCGCGTAAGCAAAGAACCCCTGTTCCCCCTTGAGAGACCCATCTCTCTGCCTCTGCTGTCCAATTTGCAAAGATGCCAATGGCTCCCTCCTCTGCCGCTTCGGAGGGTAAGAAACCACGCGCCTTAAGGTGATTCTGCGCGTCAGCAGAGAGATCAGGCGTCCACACCACACGCCCTTGCCCGACACGAACAAGGCTCTGCGGAACGATGACGATACTCTGCGTCGTTGTGGCGATCTGTTTGCCCTCTGCATCGTAGAGGGCGATCTCAATCTGCGTCTTTGTGGGTGCTGTCACTTCAGGAATGGGGAGGGGAACCTGCGCCAAAACCGTCGCCCCTATTGGGGTAGAGAGCGTCACAGGTACCGCCACCTCGATACCAAGCAGTTTCCCATACAAAGTACCCCCCTGCGCCTCTTTACCGGTAAAGTTTGAGAGTGTGATCTCCAGCGTTGCACTCTCGCCCGAAAAGAGGGCTGTGCGCGGACTCAAGCGCGGAATGAGAATATCCTGTGCCAGTACCGATTGAATCGGCTTGTGAAACACTTTGGGATTACGCGCAAAGTCCAAAAGCCCATTGCACTCCCAATTCAGGTCGGTAAACTCGGTGATGACATAGCCTGCGAGCGTGCTATAGCGCCGCATCTCCTCGATCTCCCATTTCAGTGAGAGATACTCTTGCCACTGTGCCGCCGCCGCTAGCGTATCGTAATCGACATAGGTGCGGCTCAACTTTTGGGCTTCAAATCGCTCCAATACCCCCTCTGGTATCACCGCGTCCCACCCCGTCGGAAACCACCATATCGTGCCTCCCTCCGCCGCCTCAAGAGGGGCAATGCTGGGTAGCCCCCAGTTCCCAAACTCCGAGAGGATCAGAGGCTCTTGCCCTCGCTTTTCGGCGTCCCCATAGGTTGTCCATGTCTCGAAAGTGCGCTCTGCAAAGCCTCGAATGAACTCTGCATACTTGGTGGCATGATCGGGGATATTGTAGTAGATGTGAAAGTCATCTAGGTCGGTGACCACATGGAAATTTGGCATACAGGGTGAGTTATCGACGATGAGCCAAGAGACCGCCAACGACTTTGCCCAGTAGTAGGTCTCCCGAAGCCAATCCCGTTGATCTGGGTCGTTGAGATCGATACCCCAAGACTCGTTGATGATAGAGGCAAAACAAATAGAGGGATGAGAGGCATCACGGTTCCACATCTGCCGGAAAGTGTATAGGGCACGCTCCCGAAACTTTTGGGTTAGCTCTTTTCCGTTGGGAATCTCGTACCAAACCAAAAGCCCCAACTCATCACAAAGATCGAGATAGGACTCCGTGGGCACTTTGATATGACACCGCATGAGGTTCAAGCCCAACTCTTTCGCCTTCAGAAACTGGTCACGCAGAAAGGCATCAGAGGGAGGGGTGTATATCGTTTTGGGATAGAAGTCCTGATCCAGAACTCCCACCAAAAAGAGGGGGTGATTGTTGAGCCAAACCCAACCGCCTCGCGTCTCAATCTTTCGCATTCCAAACCGTTTCGTGAGGCTATCTATAGGCGTTCCATCACGCTCTAGGGTGAGAGTGGCACTATAGAGATGAGGGTTATCGGGATGCCACAAGCGTGGATTGGGGAGGGCGATAGAAGCACTAACGTGAGTCTCTCCCGCTTCGTTTGGAGCCACTAAAAAGGGGTGGCGGTGAGTGATGGCAGAAGGCTCTGGCTCAGAGGAGGTGATTACCGTTCTGATCTCCCATGAGACCTCCTCCTTATAGATCAGCCCATGTACGGTAACGCGCATATCCACTGTCTCGGTATCGACATCGCCTAGCATGTGCATTTTTTGGAAATGTTCGGGAGCATGAGCGGTAAGCTTGACGCTCTGCCATAGCCCTCCCACACTCGTATACCAACTCTGCTTACCGTGAGGTATCTCTTTAAAGGGGAGCGGTTTTCCATCGGGAAGCGTGGCGTCTTGTTCTTTCGTAGAATCCGTGACGGAGAGCGTCAGAGTATGTGGGTTTGCCTCCCCATATCCTGACAGAAACGATTCGATGAAGAACCCGAACGGGGTGTACCCCCCCTCATGTGAGCCGACAAACTGCCCATTCACCATAACCTCGGTATAGAACTCTGCGGCACCAATATGGAGCCAAACGCGCTTCTCACTCCAGTTTTTCGGGAGGGTGAAGGTACGCTCATAGACTCCTGTACCTGCCACCTCTCGCAGTTGTGGAAATTCCGCTTCCCAGGGACTAGGAACTGTAATCGTTCCAAGCTCCTGCCCATTAAAAGCAAAATCCCATGCGCCATCCAAAGAGACCTCTGCTCTCAAGGCTGCCATCCATTACCTCACTCTCTGTGCTTGGGTGAAAGTCTTACCAGTCACTTTTCTGATACTCTGCAAAGACTCGCTCATAGACCGCATTCGTCTGATCGGCGATGATGTCCCAATTGAAGACACTTAGCACCTTCTCATAGGCGTTTTCTGCCATAAGGCGCGCCCCTTCCGGGTCTTCGAGTGCTCGCACAATCCCCCAAGCCAGACTATCAGTATTGCTTGTTTGGGTGATGGTTCCAGTCACCTCCGCGTCTATCACCTCTGGTAGTCCCCCTGCATCAGAGACAACAACAGGAGTCTTGGATGCCATTGCCTCCAGCGCCACGATTCCAAAGGGTTCGTAGAGGCTTGGAAAGCAAGCAACATCCGCGACCTTGTAAAGACGAAGCAGATCGTCATCAGGAATAAAGCCTGTAAAGAGGGTCTGCTGAGAGATACCTAATCGGCTGACTTGATCAATAAGGTGTTGTTTGGAGCCACCTCCCGCAATCACTAGCTTTGCATCGCGGTATTGTGCACGCACTTTGGGGAACGCATCGATCAAGACCTGTGCGCCCTTTTCTGGCACTCCTCTGCCCACAAACATGACTATCTTTTCATAGGGAAGCGCGAAGCGCGCTCGGAAAGGTAGCATTTCTTCGGAAGGGAAGGCAAAATCGAATTTGCTGGCGACAATACCGTTATAGATAATGTCGAGTTTGTCATGGGAGGCATTAAGAGCATAGGAAACCTCTCCCTCCATAAACTTGGTGCAAACAATAACGCGCCACGCCTCAGCAACGAGCTCTCGTTCGATGGTGTGAATGTAGCGGGAAATATCGGAGTGAATCCCTTTGTTTCGCCCGTGTTCGGTGGCATGGATGGTCGCAACCAGCGGGAGTTTGTAGGTATGTTTGAGCCGCACACCGCAGAAGTAGGCAAGCCAATCGTGGGCATGGAGCAGAATTGCCTCTTTTGGACCGAGGGTCTTCGGGTCTTTTTTGGTAGCCCCTTTACGCTTGGGAGCCAGCCAATCTTCTATGAGAGCCTGAGCACGGTCGTGCATGGCGGCATTCAGTTGGTGAACCCAGTGCACAAAGTCGGCGTAGCCCCCTGGGGCTTCGTAGGGAGCCACACGATGAATATGAACCCCTTGCGTCACCTCTTCAGCGGGTGCACCGGGGAAGTCGCAACTAATGACATGAACCTCTAAGCCCGGCACCTTCGCAAGCGCCCATGCGATCTCTTCTACATGCCGCGCAATCCCGCCCACAATCTTGGGGGGGTATTCCCATGAAAGCATAACTATCTTCACAAAAAAATCCTCCTATTGCCTGCCTCACTCTGAGGGCAACATCCTTTAGTATACTGTTTTGCATGGCAGTGAGAGTTTCCTCTCTCTTTTTCGTAGTGCAAGGATACCACATTAGAGAGGGGCAGAATCTAGGGGAGTCTTATGAAGCAAACAAGATTGAGAAGGAATCAGACGCATTCGATCCGAATCAGAGAGAGTCCTCTCAGCGCACTTTGTACGAAGAGAGATATTCTCGGTATCGGAAGGAGACAATGTAACACTCATGAGCGGAGCAGGTTCCCCGGCACGAGTCGGGATTGTGGGTTGTGGTAACATCAGTGGTATCTATTTTAAGGCAGGACAGACTTTCCGAATGCTGGATATTGTCGCCTGTGCAGACCTCGACAAGGCGCGTGCGGAGGCACGGGCGCAGGAGTATGGTGTCCCCAAAGTTTTAAGCGTAGAGGAGATGCTAGCAGACCCCGACATCGACATTGTGGTCAACCTCACTATTCCAAACGCCCACTACAGTGTTTGCAAAGCTGCCCTGGAGGCGGGGAAACATGTCCATGTCGAGAAGCCACTCTCCATTACACGTGAGCAAGGCAATGAGCTACTCGCCATAGCAAACGCAAAGGGGCTACGGCTAGGTTGTGCGCCCGATACGTTTTTGGGAGGAGGGCTTCAGACCTGCCGAAAACTGATCGATGATGGTTGGATAGGGGAACCGATTGCAGCAACGGCATTTATGCAGTGCCATGGGCATGAGAGTTGGCATCCCGATCCCGCGTTCTACTATAAGGCAGGCGGCGGTCCTATGTTTGATATGGGACCCTACTACCTCACGGCGTTGGTCTTTCTCGTGGGACCTATCAAGAGCATTATGGGCTCCACACGCGTCACTTTTCCAGAGCGAACGATCACAAGCCAACCAAAGTACGGAACCCAGATTACGGTCGATGTGCCTACTCATGTCAGCGGCATTATGAACTTCGCAAATGGAGCCATTGGCACGATCACGACAAGTTTTGACGTTTGGGCGCACCGTCACTCCTGCATTGAGATCTACGGCACAGAGGGTTCCTTGCTCGTTCCCGATCCAAATGGCTTTGGAGGAACCGTTTCCGTGCGCCGTATGGGAGCCCCAGACTGGACGGATGTGCCTCTCTCTCACGGCTTTGCCGACAATAGCAGGGGCGTAGGTGTTGCGGACATTGCGCACGCCATTCGTGCAGGCAGACCGCACCGCTGTAGTGGAGAACTCGCCAACCATGTTCTTGAGGCGATGCACGCCTTCCACGACTCTTCCGATGCGGGAGCCCTCTACACAATGCAAAGTGCGTGTGAGCGTCCGAAGCCGTTGCCGATGGGGCTTCCGAAAGACGCCGTGGATGATTAATCGGGCACAGAAGCAGACCTTTGGTTTGACGATGCTTCTGCAGTTTCCCACCACTCTTTTACTCTATGGAGAGCCGTTTTTTGTCCGAGAGCGGTTTGGGTGGGATGTGGGCAAGACGGCACTTTCTCAGGTGATGGTTGGCTTTTCGGTGGCGGTCGGTTCCTATGTAGGGGGACAGATCGCACACCGAAAGTCACCCCGCTTTGCCACTCTTTTGGGGCTGTCTCTCGCCATGATTTGTGTGTTTTTGGGCGCAGTGGCAGGGAGCAACGAGGCTATCTTTCTCATGGCATTGGGAGGGTTTGCCTTCTCTCAATCCTTGGTGTGGCCCGGGCTAGAGTCGCTACTCGTAGAGGGTGAGCCTCTGGGGCGTGTCGCGCATATTGTCGCCTATTACAATCTGATATGGTCTTTTGGAACCGCCTGTTCTTTCTTTTTGGCGACGCCCATTATGGCACGCTTCGGACTCGGTGCTGTCTTTTGGGGACCTCTTTGCTTCTATTGTGCCAGCCTTCCAGTCGCTTATTTTTTTCTAAAGCCGGAACAGAGTGCTGTGCCGGAAACAACGGCAGAGCGAATGGTGGAACAACACCTTCTGGATGAGCTAAAACGCCATACTCCACAAGAGCGTAAAGCCTTTCGTCAGTTGGGTTGGTTGGCAAATCCATTGGGCTATGTGGCAATCAACGTGGTAGTCACGTTTAGCCCTCTCATTCAATCTCGCTTGGGCTTACGCTTTGCCGAGGCAAGTGTATGGTGTAGCCTCTGGTTCTATATGCGAACCCTCTCGTTTGAGGCACTTAGACGTTGGTCTTGGTGGCACTACCGTTGGGGTTTTCTCTGTGCTGTGATGTTTGTAGCGATGATCAGCTTTGTGGGGATCACTCTCGCACCAACCTTGCCCCTGCTACTCATGGCTCAATGTGTGTTTGGCTTCTGTTTGGGGCTGATCTATCAGTCGTCTCTGTTCTATTCCATGGCAGAAAGCGATTCGGCAGGGGAGAATGGGGGCTGGCACGAGTGTTTTATTGGAGTGGGAAGCATGACAGGAAACCTGATTGTGTATGGTAGCACACGGTTTTTCCCCAGCATACCACAACTATCGGTCTATAGTGTGATCGGGTTGCTCTCTGTAGGGTTGATAAGCCTGCTTTCCATAGGGCTACGGATACGAGGCATACAACGTGCGACCCTTCTTTCGTAGGTTTTAGGGGTGTAAAAGGAGCGGTATCACCTCTTACCGCTCCTTTTTTGTCCTCTACTTACGCTTCTTGGGGACTATCCAGATGTTCCGGTACTGCACAGGAGTTCCATGATTTTGGAGCATGAGGGGACCTTCAGGAGTGGGAGCAGTTCCCAGACTCGCCGCTGTTGAGTTATTGATCTCCACCTTGTCATGCACCTTCACACCGTTCCAGCGCACACTAATGACGGGCTTCTCCGAGATGCTACCATCTGCGCCAAAGCGGGGCGCACGGAACTGAATATCGTAGGTTTGCCACTCTTCTGGAGGCTTACAGGCGTTCTTATCAGGGTCTTTCTGCCCATAGATCGCCCCACAGCCTCCAAATTTGTACGTCTCGTTATTATAGGCATCCAAAATCTGGATTTCGTAGAGTCCGTGCATATAGACTCCGCTATTGCCACGCTCTTGACTCTTTTTGTCTGGCATGAGGGGAATCTTAAACTCAAGGTGCAGGTCAAAATCGCCGTAGTTCTCTTTGGTAAGAATATCGGGCTTGCCGGGAGTCACCGTAAGAACGCCTTCTGGGGTAACCTCCCACGCACAAGGCTCTTTTGTGTCTCTATGTACCCAATGAGAGGTGTCCTTCCCATTGAAGAGCATTATTGCGCCACGTGGGGGCTTTTTGGGTTTGGGCTCGCTCTTGTGTGCCTTCTCTTGGGCAAAAAGTGCGGTGGTAAACGAGAGTAAGAGAAGGCTTAAAGCTCCCATTCGCGTTACCCGAACAGCAAAAGATGCTAGCATAGTTATTGCAAACTCCTTTTTAGGGGAACATTCCCCAACGGTCTTTATGATTCTGTAGTAACAATCGCGTTTAGGTGCACCAGAATATCTTCGAGGCTCCGCGCGCCTTTCTGAACTACAACCTCTACCTGCCCTTGCAGGCGTTGCTTCTCCGCTTCGGTGAGGGTTTTTGCGGTCACGACAACAACCGGCACATCTCGCCAATCGGGATTCTGACGGAAAGCCTCTAGGAAGCCAAAGCCATCGAGTTCTGGCATCATCAAGTCAAGCAGGACTAAGCCCGGCTTTTGCTGTGCCATTTTCTCTAGTGCCACGCGTCCATTTTCGGCTTCCACTACCTGCCAACCTTCCCTCTCCAGCATCCTTCGTGTAACGTCGCGGGTGTCCCCATCATCCTCCACCAGGAGAAGAGGTAGGTGGTGGATAGCCTGTCGGTACTTGGCGAGGAGGCTGTTTAGGCGTTCACGGTCAATCGGTTTGGTGAGATAGTCTGAGGCTCCCAAAGCGTATGCCGTCGAGCGATCATCCACAATAGTCACCATAATGACGGGAATATCGGCAAGCTCAGGATCGCTCTTAAGAGCGGAGAGAACCGTCCAGCCATCCATTCCCGGCATCATTACATCGAGGGTGATGAGGTTGGGGCGTGTTGTTTTGGCTATCTCCAGAGCCTCTTCACCATTTGTGGCAAGCAGAACCGTGTAGCCCTCGCGCGCCAAAAGGCGGTGCAGTAACTCCCGTGAACCGGGGTCATCATCGATCACAAGAACTGTGCCTTTTGCATTCTCAGGAGTGGGGATAAGAAGTGTTTGAATCTCTGAAGTGAGAGTCTCTTTGGACGAGTCAGTAACGCGCAGGGGCAGACGAATAGTAAAGGCAGAACCCTCTCCTACGACACTGCTGACGGTAATATCGCCTCCCATCATCACGCAGAAGCGGCGGCTGATCGCAAGCCCCAGACCTGTCCCTCCATACTTCCGTGTCGTGGAGCTATCTGCTTGGGTAAACTCCTCGAATATTTTGCTCTGCTGTTCGGGGGTCATACCGATACCCGTGTCCCGCACCGCGAAGAAGACTTCCTGATCCTTAGAGGTCACTTCGAGTGTGATTTTGCCCTCTTCAGTGAATTTTGAGGCATTTGAGAGTAGATTCAAGAGCGACTGGCGTATCTTGGTCACATCGGCGAGCATGGGTGGAATATCTTTTGGGCAGATAATCTCGAGGGCGTTCTTATTTTTATCGACAAGTGGTTTGACGATGGAGCGTAGCCCGTGTACCGTCTCCCAAACAGAGAACTCCTCTAGGTGAAGTTCCATCTTTCCTGCCTCAACCTTTGAGAGGTCCAGCACCGCATTGATCAGTTCGAGGAGATGTTTTCCTGCCGCATTAATCTTTCTGAGGTCTGGAACGAAGTCATCCTGCCCTGCGTCTTCTGCCTCTTCTACGAGCATCTCCGAATAGCCGATAATAGCGTTTAGGGGGGTGCGGAGTTCATGGCTCATGTTTGCCAAAAAGACGCTTTTGGAGTGGTTTGCTGCCTCCGCGTCTTCACGGGCGCGAGTGAGGGCTTCGTTACTCTCTTCGAGTTTTTTAGTACGCTCCTGTACTCTCTCCTCAAGGCGTTGCGCCCAATCGGTTAGCCCTTGCTCTCTGGCACGAATACCCGCCACCATGCTGTTGAAGGCACGGGCAAGTGCTCCCAATTCGTCATATCTGCGGGTAACAAGCTCTAGCTCTTGTGTCGCCTCAAAGTTTCCCTGCTCTACTGCGCTGGCAGCCTGCGCCAATTTCATAACGGGGCGCGAAACCATGCGTGCGACGAGCGTGAGTACGACAACCATCACTGCTAACCCAACACCCAAGACAGGAATACTTGCCCGAAACCATGCCAGCGCGGGAGCCACGATCTGACTCTCAGGCACGCTCATCACCAGCTTCCAACCAGTGAAAGCTCCTGTATCCCAGTAGATGCGTCGATAGGTTCTTCCTACCTTGACTCTGCTCATGCCAGCAGGGGCAGAAAGGGTTGCCTTGAGTTCCTCTAGGGAGTTGACATCTGCCCCCTTAAAGCCTTTATGCAATTGGAGCTTTTCATCTGGGTGGGCGACCACTTTGCCTGCACGACTCACAAGCATGGCATAGTCGGTGCCTTTGCCATCCCCTATTTGTAGCTTTGAGATGGTCTCGCGAATCTGTTCGAGGGAGACATCGGAGCCAGCAACGCCCACAAACTTGCCTGTCGAGTCGTAGGCGGGGGCGGTAATGCTCACCATGCTGATCTCGGAACCACCTTCATCATAGTAAGGCTCTGTGATATAGAGGGCACGTGTCTTTTTGGGACCGTTAAACCACTCCTGCTCTGCATCATGGAAGTCGTATTTGAGGTCTACTTGACGCGGAAAACTCTTGCGGTCCACCCAAGGCATGGCAGCGTTATCGGGAGCCTTCATCAGATCGAACGCCATATAGCAGCCGTAGACCTGTTCAGGAGCTGCATACTTGAGGAGTTTCACAAGATAGGGAAACAGAGCCGGATCGGGATGATCCCCAAGCGTTCTCTGGCGTGCGGAGAGGCTAAGGGGGATGAAGGATATCTGCTGAACGAACTCATCAAGATGTTGCATCGCCTCACGGACTTGACGGTTTGCCTCGTCGTTCGTCTGATTGACCATGATGTTCTGCCCATTACGATAGTTAATCATTGCCGCGATCAGCGTTACCGCCCCAATCGAGAAGCCGATGGAGAGGATTAGTTGGCGACTAAATGAGCGTAGATGGAAGCCTTTACGAGACATGAAATCTCCTCTTGCTAACTCATGATTTGAGGCTCAAGATGGTTTAGAGGGCAGTTCCTCAAGAGGTTATACCGCAATTCTATAAGTAGGCTCCTCTGGCTGTACCACCAGAAGCAGGGCAAGTTCGTTGTGTAAGAGATTCCAACGATTGGGTGAGTGGGAGCCACTTAATCCTTAGTTCGTTGCACTCACTCCAAGCCTCTGTTTCGTCCAAGCGTCAAACCCATTGGGGACTCAGGTATTTCTTGAAAGGAGAGTCCCCCAATCTGTTTTTTGAAGCACTTCAGTGTACCACTTAGGTTACTCGATAGTAAGCCTCTCAGAGATGCCCAAAGCCGAATAGACCTCTCGAAGGCGGGCTGTCGCAGGAAACTTTGAGCCTGTGTGCGTGAGTGTAATAGGGCTTGGAGCAGAGAGCAGAAGTGCTGTCGCCACATCCCCCATTCTTCGCAAGCCCGGCACGTAGTGGTCTTCTGTGAGCAGCGCGGCATCGTTTGTAAAGTCAAGATTGTTGACATCCGCAATAACGCCATCCGCAGAAGGAGCCGCTAACATCGCGATGAGACCTCCCTCTCCTTCACCTATCAGTGTGATCTTTGCCTCTGCCCACAGAGACCGTAAGTAGGCGCAAACTGTCACCACATCCTGCACACGCTCCTGTAGATTGGTACGATTGTAGGTGCTAAAGAACTCTCCGAAGGGTCTCTGGCGTTGTGCCAAGAGCTTTGCATCCTCCTGCTCGCCCATCAAGAACGGATCGAGGATGGCAACGGCAAATTGATTTGTGACTGCGTCTCGAATCTCTGCCTCCGTCAGGCTCTTCCGCCCTCCGGGACGAATGATAAGATGCACTTTTGAAACAACTGCCCCTGCCTGCGGCGTAATGAGGGTGACAGGAACACGGTCTCCTGCACCTACACGCCCTACCTGAAGATTATCTCGTACTCCCTCTCCACCAAGCGCAGTGCTTGCGCTCTCCGACTTTGTTTTGAGCCGAGAGGATGCTGGAATCTC
The DNA here is from genome assembly GCA_945878775.1 of Chthonomonas calidirosea. Lineage (GTDB taxonomy): Bacteria > Armatimonadota > Chthonomonadetes > Chthonomonadales > Chthonomonadaceae > CAIJLM01. Next base: position 3,260 of record CAMCUQ010000031.1, on the reverse strand, counting down.
CACAGAGAGCGTGTGCTCCCAAATTTTGCCATATATCTTTTTGAACTCTGCAAGGCTGGCTCCATTGTGGGGTTTGTAGTGCTCTAGAGCCTCCTCCCCTTTTTGCATCAGCCATTGGGTCAGTTGCTCCGCATTTTTTGCATCGGAGGGCAGAGGTTTATCGTCTGGGAAGACTCGCAACTCCGCAACAGGCTCCATCTGGTAGGGAGGTTCCTTCAGCAGGCTTTCCTCTTGCGCTCCAAGCAGATGCTTGCCAAAGAAGCGATAAACCGCTTCACGGCTCGTCTGGTTAATATTGTGTCCATAATTGAAGAGGACGTGTTGCTCCCTCTCAGGCTTACCATAGAATTGGTAAATTTTGGCGAGTGAGGGACCCTCCATTGTCAAGGTCGTTGTTGTCCAGTCTCCACTAGCTCCCACAATAATCTGGGGCTTGGGGGCAACGACGGCAGCAAGCTCCACATTGAAGAAGTCCTGCCTCAAGTTGGGTGCGTTTTCACAGAGACATCCGCCCTGCATGGTGTGTGAGACCATAACACAGGGACCCGTCGCTGCCAGCCTGTCTTCAATGGCTCCCAGCATCATCGTTTGGGTTCCCCCTCCCGATTCTCCTGTAATGGCAAGCCGACGCTTATCCACATCGGGCAGAGAGGACAGAAAGTCAACGGCGCGAATACTGTTCCAGGTCTGAATCCCCATGACGCTCACGCCCCAGAGCCAATGCTTTGGAGTATTTGCAAAACGGTGATCCACCTGCCTTGTATCGTTGTAACCGATCATATCATAGGTAAAAGCGACATAGCCTTGCCGTGCAAAGGTGATGGCACGTGCCGATATAGAGCCTTCGGCTTGGTTTGCCATGCGTCCGTTTGCCCAGTGACCATGCGCCACAAGGATACCGGGGTGTTTTTCCCCTTTTTGCATAGTAAGTGGGCGGTAGAGATTTCCGGCGAGGTAAAAACCGGGGTAGGTCTGAAAATAGACCTTCTCAATGGTGTAGCCTTCTCGCTCCACACGATCAAAAATTTTCGTTCGCAGAGGAGTCTTCTCTGGAAGTGGCAAGAGACCGCAGGAGACTAAAACGCGATCTCGAATCCATTTTCTTTTGCGCTCCCACTCTGCCTTTGTCTTGTATTCGGGAAAAGGGCGATGGGTGTCGAGGGTGTAGGGTGCATGACTGGCACGCAAATCGACATCGGGAATCGAGTTGGGATAGGGTGTCTTCTCATCGGCAAGGGTAGACATGGACGATACTCCGGTAACGCCTAGAGCTAGAGCGGCGCACCAAAAAGAGGTTGGTTTGGGGTACTTCAATCGCATTGCTTCACCTTTTGAGTAGATATGGAAGCGACCTTTTCACTCTCTTCCTTTTTGGGGCGCGAGGGTGTAAGGCGAGAGAGATAACTAAAAAATGCCGGATCGACTGGCGATCCGGCATCTCTATAGAACTAGAAAGCGAAAGCCGCTTCTATTATTCTTTCTCGGAGGCGGCAAGTTCCTTCTCGATCATCTTAACAACTGCCGAATCGTCGGGTTTTGTGCCAGCTTTGACGCGTCCGACAACCTCACCCTTACGGTTAATGATGAATTTCGCGAAGTTCCACTCAATATCACCAGCGAATTTTTCGTTGGTCTCTTTGTTGGTGAGGAACTTGTAGAAGGGGTGAATTTCGTCTCCCTTGACCACAATCTTGGAGAACATGGGGAAGGCGACCTTGTAGGTCTCAGTGCAGAATTTCTTGATCTCTTCGTTTGTGCCGGGCTCTTGCATTCCGAACTCGTTGGCGGGGAAACCCAGAATCACAAGCCCTTTGCTCTTGTATTTTTCATAGAGAGCTTCGAGTGGCTTATACTGTGGGGTGTTTCCACACTTGGTGGCGACGTTTACTACGATGATGACTTTGCCTTGATAGCGTCCCAGATGTACATTCTTATCGTCGATACTCTTGACAAGGAAGTTGAGGGCTTTAGGGACATTGTAGACGGGGTAGTCTTTGGTCTTGGGGAGGGCTTCGGGACCGAGGGTATCTGCGGCAACACCGGCGGTTTTTGCCTCAAAATCGTTGTCGAAGCTCTCAAATGAATGATCGTTGGCGGCATAGTAGAGACCACGGAAATTACGTGCACCACCGGGCTTTACATGGCAGAAATTACATTTCTGCTTCTCTTTCATGGCGTATGCGGGGGTTGCGTTGGCGGTGTTGCTTGCCAAAAGTGCGCCCACCACAACCGCACAAACCGCACTGACGCGAGCGATACGAGTAGCGAACATAGCGATGTGTACTCCTTCTTTTTTGTGACTGGCACCGCGTAATGACGAGTGCGGTGCTGAGGTTAGAACCGACGTTTGTACCAGGTCGAAATAATATCGGCTAGCGAATGGGTTGTGCCTGCTAAAATGAAACCACCTAATAGAGCCGTTGTCTCATAGGGGCGTGCCTTCATCAGACCAACGAGTGAAAACCATCGGTCTTTGGTCACTGCCAGAGAGTCGACGGAGTGATGGGTGAGCCATGCGTAACATGAAAGCCCCCCAACAAAGATCAAGGCACAAATAACGGCGAGATAGCAGAGACGTACCAACCCACCCAATATCAATCCATGTGACATCCAGGATCGGTGCGGGATGAAAGTCTTGTAGGGCCACCACAAAATGCGGAGTGGTCCCCAACGTTGATACTCTTTCGAGTTCAGGTCGAGGTCTCCTGCACAAGCATACCCTGCAAAAAGGTAAGTTGCGGTGAAGAGAACCGCCATGCTCGGTTTTGGATCGGGAGACAGCTTAAAGTAAACAAGATTGGCTCCCGCCGCCGTGACGAGCGTAATGATGTCATGCGTCTGTGCGTTTGGCATGGTCTTTCACCTATTTCTATACGCACCCTTAAACAAAAATAGCACGAAAGAGGCAAAACTTCCTCTCCCTACTCTATATAAGATACCCGATGTTCCTCTTGGTTACATCTTTTCCACAGGGCTATTTTGCTGTTCTGGCTTCCTTATCGTATATCGCTTGTAATAGTTCACAGTTGTGGGAATCTTTGAGAAAGTAGGTCTCGTATAAGTCTATTATGGCAGACATGACTTCCCTCAGCAAAGAAGAACTCCTCCTCATTGTCACACAACAACAGGAGATGATAGCCCTACTCCTCAAACAAATTGAGGAGCTCAAGGCAGAGATTGAACGCCTCAAAGGAGGAGGCAAAACCAAAACACCTCCGCCCGATTGGGTCAAAGCAAACACCAAGAAGCCAGAACCACCA